>DASQJK010000189.1:0-2024 GCA_035631095.1 Thermoanaerobaculia bacterium | reverse complement strand
TCGGGGAGCGGCTGTGCGGCGGCACGATTGTCTTCGGAGGCGGTCTGCCTCTCTACAAGGGCAACACGAAAGTGGGCGGCCTCGGCACGAGCGGGGACACGGCATGCGCGGACCATGAGGTGTCGAAAGTGATCCGCGATCGCGCTGGGTTGAATCCTCCGGGCGGGAAAGGTGCCGACGACATTCAGTACAGCAGCGTCGACGGTCCTTCCGTCTTCACCCACCCGCTGTGCGTGAACACCTATCGCGACGGGAAGAAAATCGGAGAGGAACCGGCCGCGTCCGGTTACTGATCCGGACGAGCCGTCGTGAGAAGGCGCTGTTCAGGACCTCGCGCCGTGCTCCTCGCAGAATCGAGAGGAGCGAAAAAAAACCTGCAGCGAATTGTGCGGAATGGGGAAGCCGCAGGAAAAGCGTCCCGGCGCCCCACAGCAGGACAGCGATCACAGGCATCTGCTCATCTGACGAGGCGTGCCTGCCGAACGATTACAGAGCCCAATTTTTCGGTCCTTCTGCGGTCGCACTTGGTACGGAACCTGCTCTATAGAGTCTTCGAAAGGAGGGCGCCATGCTGCTTACCCTCGGAGTCATCCTGTTGATCGCCTGGTTGCTCGGCCTCGTGGCTTTTCACGTGACGAGCTGGGCGATTCACGTCGTCCTGGTCCTCGCGGTAATTGCATTCCTCGTTCATCTGGTCTCGGGCCGGCGCAGAGTCGTCTGAGCGGAGCTCATCTCGCAGGCTGAGGGGCGGCCCGCCGCGGAGCGGGGCCGCCCTGTTTCTTTTCTTCCCCTGATAACCTCGGCGCCAATGCGGCGTCGGCTCGCTGTCGCGCTCGCGGCCTTCGCCATGATGGCCGCGCCCGCCTCGGGCGAGCGCCCGTCCGCCGCGTGGCGCACGATCGAGACGGCGCGATTCCGCGTTCATTTTCCGGCGCCCTTCGAGCGCTTCGCCGAGCGCGCGGCGGCGTCTCTCGAGGCCGTCTCGCCGCGCGTAGCCGAATACGTGGGTTACACGCCCACCCGCAAAATCGACGTGCTCGTCTCCGACCCGGCCGCCGACGCGAACGGCATCGCCTTTCCGTTCCTCGACCGTCCCTACATCGAGCTGTGGGCCACGCCCCCGGACCCCGAGTCCGGCCTGGGCGATTTTCGCGACTGGACCGAGCTCCTCGTCACCCACGAAGTCGCTCACATCGTCCATCTGACTCGTCCCCGAAATCGGCCGGGCTGGCTCGAACGCGTTCTCCCGCTGCCCGTTGGACCCGTTTTCTGGAACTCGCCGCGCTGGGTGGCGGAAGGCTACGCGACTCTGGTCGAAGGAGCGCTGACGGGGTCCGGCCGCCCTTCGTCGACGTATCGCGCGATGGTTCTCCGCCGGTTCGCGATCGAGGGGAAGCTTCCTTCGTACGGAGCGCTCGACGGGACGGGCGGATGGCTCGGCGGATCCATGGCCTATCTCGTCGGCTCGAGCTATCTCGAATGGCTGGAGGCGCGGTCCGGCCCCGAGAGCCTGCAGCGTCTCTGGAAACGGATGGCGTCGCGCCGCGGGGGAGGGTTCGCGGCCGCGTTCCGCGGCGTTTTCGGAAGGCCGCCCCAGGATCTATACGACCGATTCCGCGCGGAGGTCACCGCCCGGGCCCTCGAACAGGAAAAGACGCTCGAATCGGCGGGGATCGTCGCGGGCGAGAAATGGCAGCGCCTCGACGGCGGCACCGCGTCGGTCGAGGTCAGCCCGGACGGCACGCGGCTCCTCGCCCGCCGATCGCCCAAGCCGGGTGAGGGCTCTCTCGTCGTGTGGTCTCTCGTCGAGACGGAAGAGGACCGGCGAGCCGCGGCGAAGCGCCTCGAGCGCGAGCGGGAGCTGCTCGCGGACCCGAACGAGGTCCCCGACCGGCCGGAGCCTCCGGAGCCGCGGACCCCGAAATGGACGCTTCCGCGGCAGAACGGGCGCGCGCCGGAAGATCCCCGCTGGATGCCGGACGGTCTGCGCATCCTCTTCACGCGCCGCGTCCCGGACTCCTCCG
>DASQJK010000188.1:0-5626 GCA_035631095.1 Thermoanaerobaculia bacterium | reverse complement strand
CGCCGCTCCGCTCGGAGGTCGCAGCCTCAGTCGAGCGAGAGAACCACAGTGGTGTGCGACCTCCGAGAGGCTCCCTCCGCTGGACCTCGCGCCCGGGCTCACAGTGTGACTGATGCCTCACTGGTAGCCCCGGCGACGCGGCCGCCTCACTCGGAGTGCGATGAGAGAGGGAGCACACCGAGCTCGTACTGAAGTCCGCCTGCGGCTGCGACCGAACGACCAGCGGCGGCGCGGTGGTCTCTTCAGAGGCATCGCCGCCGCGTGCCGACGAGGGAGGCGGACGGCGGCGCCGGGGCGGCTCGAACCGCAAAATAACCGACCCCATCAGGGCGGATCGCCGCGTCGGGGGCGGCTCGACTAGCCGCTTACCCGGGGAATCTCTTCGCGAGCCAGGCTTCCACTTCTTCCGGGTGGTATCCGAACGGGCCGGGCTTGCCTTTGTAGACGATCTTCCCGCTCTCGTCCACAATGTAGAACCGCTCCGGCCACCCGGCGTAGACGTCGTTCGCGCGGTTCTCGATCGAGTCGACGGCGAGCGGCACGTCGTAGTGGAAGCGCTTCGTGAAGTCGTTGGCAATCGCGAGGCGCTGCTTCAGGGTCGTCGGTTGCGGGTAGCAAACACCCTCTTTCTCGTTGGAGTCCATCTGCCATTCGTCTTCGGGATGCGCCTCCCGGATGTACACGGTCAGGAAATCTGCCTTGCCTTCGTAACGGTGCGCCAGCTTGCGGACGCGCTCGACCGAGCGCCGGAACGGCGGTCAGGTGTAGCTGCCGAAGACGAGCACCAGGGGGCGCCGTCCGATCCTGTCCGCGATCCGCACGTTCGACTGCCCGTCGAGCCCGACGAGCGTCACGTCGGGCGCACGGTCGCCGACCTTGAGCTTGCCCTCCTGGCGCTTGTCGTAGCGGATCATCCCGATCACGTTTCTCGGTCCGATCAGAGCCACGCCCGTGCCCGCGATCAAGAGCAGGAGGACGCCGGCGGCGATCGCCCACTTCTTCCACATCCCTCCATCGTAATCTCGGCCGCGCCCCGGGGACCTTAGAATTCGCGCCATGGAGGCGGCAACCGGGTGAGGGCTCTGGTTCTCGAAGACGACGTCCGTCTGCGCTCGCTCGTCGTCCGGACATTGACGCGCGCCGGCCTCGCCTGCGACGAGGCGTCCCGCCTGGAGGAGGCCGACGAGCTCCTCGGCCTGCACGAATACGACCTTCTCGTTCTCGACCGCCGTCTCCCCGACGGAGACGGGCTCTCGCTCTGCCGCAAAGCCCGGGCGCAGGGCTTCACCCGCTCGATCCTCATGCTGACCGCCCGCGACGATCCCGAATCCACGGTCGAGGGCCTTTCCGAAGGCGCGGACGACTATCTCGGTAAGCCGTTCGACCTCGAGGTGCTTGCTGCGCGCGCCCGCGCGCTCCTGCGCCGCAACGCGAACCGTCCCTCCGAAGAGCTCGTCTGCGGAGACCTCCGGCTCGACTCCTCGCGGCGCAGCGTCACGCTCCGGGGCGAGCTCCTGTCGCTCACGGCGCGCGAGTTCACGATCCTGGAAACGCTGATGCGGCGCCCCGGAGGCACCCTTTCGCGGGAGGAGATCCTGGAGCAGGCGTGGGGCGAGCGCGAAGAGCCGATGAGCAATACGATCGACGTGCTCATCGCGCGACTGCGGAAGAAGATCGACGTCCCCGGCACGCCCTCGCGGATCGAGACGGTTCGCGGGATGGGCTACCGGCTCCGATGAGGTTCTTCCGCTTCGAGAGGGCGCGAACCCGCCTCGCGATTTCCGGGGCGCTCCTCTCCGCGCTGTTCCTGGCTGTGCTCGCCTGGGGAACGCGCACTTCCGTGCGGACGACCACGTTCGCCGACATCGACGACGAGCTCTACACGCTGGCGGTCGCCCTGGGCTCGAGCTTCGAGCTCGAAGGACTGGAAGAGTCGAAGCGGGACACGTTGAAGGCCGGGCTCGAGGTCAACGCGTTCGAGTTCCGCCTCGCGAACCACTCCGCCATCCTGTTCCGCGGCGACGAGCCGGTCGCCGCCTCCGGTAACCTCCTCAAGACGCGGCTGCCGGGCGGCATCGGGCCGTACCGCGACCGTCCCGAGGTCCCCTACACCGCCGTGGAGCCGTACAGCGGCCAGAACCGCACCTGCCGCTTTCTCGTGACACACCTTCAGGGAAAGGCGCGGGGCGCGACGCTCGTTCTTTTCCGGTGGATCGGCCCGAACCTGCGCACGCTAGCCCGGCTCGACCGGGCGCTCGGCGGCATCGTCATCCTCGGGTTCCTCGGAACGGCCGCGATCCTCGCGGGCGCCGTCACCCGCGCGCTGAAGACGGTCGAAGAGGTGACCGCGGTCGCCGAGAAGCTCGAGGCCACGGACCTTTCCCGCCGGGTGCGGATCCCCGCCGGCGGAGAGGAGTTCCGGAGGCTCGCCGCCGTCATCAACTCGCTTCTCGAACGTCTCGACCTGGCGTTCCGCGCGCAAAAGCGGCTCATCGCCGACGCGGCCCATGAGCTGAAGACGCCGACCGCGGTCCTCGTGGGCGAGGCGCAGGAAGCCCTGCGCGAGGGCGCGGCGCCGGAGGAACGCAGGGAGTCTCTCGAAACGATCGAGCGGGTCGCGCGAGGGCTCGCGCGGGAAGTCGACAGCCTGCTTCATCTCGCGCGCGGGGACGCCGCGGCTCCGGCCCGGCGGGCGCCCGTCGACCTCGCCGCGATCGCGGAAGAAGCGGTGGACGCGACGGAGCCGCTCGGCGCGCCGCGCAAGGTGCACTGCGCCTTCAGCCGCGACGGCGCGTCATGGGTGCAGGGGGACCGGGGCGGTCTCGTCCGCGTGGCCTCCAACCTCGTTTCCAACGCCATCCAGTACACCGCGCCCGGAACGATCGTCGAGGTCTCGGCGGGGTCACGCGGCGGGGAGGCGTTTCTGGAGGTCCGCGACCGCGGGCCCGGCGTCGCGCCGGAAGAGCGCGAACGCATCTTCGAACGCTTCGTTCGTCTCGACCGCGCGCGCGCCGTGAACCCGGAAGGCTCGGGCCTCGGTCTCGCGATCGTCGAGCAGGTCGTGCGAGCTCATCAAGGCCGCATCGAAGTGGAAGAGCGGCCCGGCGGCGGAGCGGTCTTCCGCGTGGTCCTGCCCGGAATCGAGCCGGAAGAGAGGACTGAAGCGGCCGCTGCGGCCGGCTGATCTGGTCCGGCGTCAGCGGCCCGGCGTCGCAGCCGGGGCCGCGGCGGGCACGGCGGTGGGAGTGGCGGACGCGGCGGCCGCACCGGAGTTCACGCGGATGTAGGCGGCGATGTGCCGCTTGTCCTTGTCGAGGTAGCGAAGCGTGACCGCGTCGCCGGCTTTGAGCTCTCCGCCAACGATCTTCGTAGCTCCGGTCCAGGAGAGCGCGACCTCTTTGCCGCCGGCGTCGCGAACGGAAAAGGTCTTCTTCGCAGCGTCCACCTTCACGACGCGCCCGGAGACCCCCACTCCATGGACCTTCGCCCGCACCGCGGGCGTGGGCGTGGTGGAGGGCGACCCGGCGGCGAAAAATCCGGAGAGGACGAGGAGGAAGGGCGCGGCGAAGCGAGTCATCGATCGAACCATAGGAAGGGGCGAGTGAACCGAAGGTGAACCGCTAACGAGGCGGCTGGCGAGCTCCGGGCGCGGGTTCGAGAGCGTCTTCTCCGCGCGCGACGAGCCCCTCCGCGAGGTCGCGGTAGATGCGCGCCGCCTGCTCGACCTGCGCAAGATCGACACGCTCGTCCGCGGCATGAGCATGCCCGATCGAGCCGGGGCCGAGGAGAATCGGCTCGCCCCACGCGGTGAGAAGCGGCAGGTCGCACGCGAAAGCGACGATCTCCCCCTTCTCCCCGCGGGGCACGCGGAAGATGGTGGGCTCCGACCGATAGGGCACCGTCACCTCCGCTCCGGAGTCGAGGGACGCGGCGCGCACGGCTTCGAGAACTCGATCGACGGGCACGCCGGTGCGGAAGAGGACCTCCGCGCGTCCGCGCTCCGCGACGACGTTCGGGGCGGTGCCGGCTTCGACTACCCCGATGTTCATCGTCGAGCTCCCGAAAACGGCATCGTCCGCAAACGCAAGCGCACGCAGCTTCGAGAGGATCTCGAGGAGCGGGTCGACGGCGGAGCGCGCGGCCGCCTCTCCCTGCAGGGACGAGTGGGCGGCGACGCCCCGGGTCTCGATCGCAACCCGCAGGCATCCCTTGGAGCCCGCGACGAACCGATTGCCCGTCGGCTCGCCTCCGACGAGATACCGCACGCTCTGCGGATGCGCGTTGGCGGCCAGCGCTCCGTCGGAGCCCCGCTCCTCTCCGACCACGAGCAGAAGGCCGGCCGAAGGCAGGGATGCGGCCGGGAGCGTTTCGAGCGCGTGGACCATGGCCGCGAGGCTCCCCTTCGCGTCGCACGCTCCGCGGCCGAAGAGCACGGTCCCCTCGCGCCGGGGCGGAAGATGGGGCGGGACGGTGTCCGCATGCGTCGAAAGAACGACGCGTGGATCGCCACGATGTGCGTAGAGGTTTCGCCGCTCCGGGGAGACCGGGATCGACTCGCACATCCAACCACCCCTCCGGAGCCGTTCCTCGACGAAGTCGATCACGGCCGCCTCGTTTCCCGTGACCGAGGGAATCGCGACGAGCGATTCGAGGAGCCCGCCGGGCCCGGTGATCGAAGTGATCGAAGACGCCGACGCCGGGCGCATCTCCGGGATCATAGACTTGCGCCATGAAAAAACTTCTTCTCGCCGGCGTGGCGTCGCTCTGTCTTCTCGCGGTCTCGGCGGGGCCCTCCGCGGCTCCCGCGCCCTCCGACGACTTCATCCTCGAGGGCGGCCGCGTCGCGGACGGCACCGGCGCGCCGCTCTTCTCCGCGGACGTCGCCGTGCGCGGCGGGCGAGTCACCGCGATCGGCAAGCTCGCCGGTCGGGCGGCCGCGCGCAGGATCGACGCGCGGGGGCTGGTGGTGGCTCCGGGCTTCATCGACCTGCTCGGCCAGTCCGAATACAACGTTCTGGTTGACGCGCGAGCCGCCTCGAAGATTACGCAGGGGATCACGACCGAGGTGACCGGCGAAGGAGATTCGATCGCGCCCCTCGACCCGAAGGCGCTCGAAGAGGGCCGCGACACCTGGAAGAAGTACGGCGTGTTTCCCGACTGGACGACGCTCGACGGTTACTTCAAATCCCTCGAGCGGCGGGGCACCGCGATCAACATGGCGACCTTCGTGGGCTCGGGCGGCGTCCGCGCGATGGTCGTGGGCCGGGAGAACCGTCCGGCGACGGCCGCCGAGATCACGCGCATGGAGCAGATCGTCGACCAGGCGATGCGCGAGGGCGCTCTCGGAGTTTCTTCCTCGCTCCAGTACATCCCGAACATCTACTCGTCGACCGAGGAGCTCATCGCGCTCTCGAAAGTCGCGGCGCGCTATGGCGGCGCGTACTTCACGCACCAGCGCTCGGAGTCCGGCCGCATCGACGCGTCTCTCGACGAGGTGTTCCGGATCGCGAAGGAGGCGGGGATCCGCACTCAGATCTGGCATTTGAAGACCGCCTACCGGCCCAACTTCGGCCGCATGCCCGCGGTGTTGAAGCGCATCGAGGAAGCGCGAGCGCAGGGGATCGAC
>DASQJK010000187.1:0-5855 GCA_035631095.1 Thermoanaerobaculia bacterium | reverse complement strand
TCCGGCGAGGCGCTCGTCTCCCCGCCTGGCGCCTTCCCGTTGCCGTCGGGCTCGCGGCCGTGGCGATCGCGGCCTTCCTCGCGCCACAAGCGGTGGGAAGCGCGGCCACTTCCGCTCTCCGCGTGCCCTCGCGGTTCGCTGGAGACGCCGGCCGGCAGATCGCGTGGGCGTTCGCCGAGGGCGGACTCTTCTGGATCGCCACCCTCGCGGGACTCGAGCTCTTCCGCCGCGCGGATCGCCGGGCGGCGCTCACGGGCCTTCTCGTGCTGTCGGCGGTGCCTGCCGTCGCGAACCGGCGGATCGTCCGCACGTTCCCTCAGGACGCCGTGTTCACGCCTCCCGCGTTCGCACGGTGGGTCGCGCGGCAGGATCCCTCCGGGGCGTATCGCGCGCTCGACGAATCGCGGTACCGGGCTCCGTCGGCGCTCGACTCCGCCGCGCACGGGTGGGATCCCGGGGGAAACGACTTCTATCGCCGAAGCTGGTTTCTCTACACGCCCGCGCTCTGGGAAGGCGGCACTGTCTTGAACGCCGACCCCGACGTCGGAGACCTCTCCCGGGCCGAGAGCCTCCGCCGTCTATCCGCGTTTTTCCCGTCGGCCCCGAACGGACCCGCGCTCTTCGCCTCGCTCTCCCTTCGTCACGCGGTCCGCTATCGCGACCAGGGCGCGATTCCCGGCTTCCGTCCCGCGGGCGGCGACGCGCTGCAGGCCTGGGACGAAAACCTCGACGCTCTGCCCGCGATCCGGATGGTTCCCGCATGGCGCGAGGCCGCGGGCGCGGTGGACGCCCTCGCCGCCATGCGCGCGGCCGAGATGGGGGAGATCGTCGTCGAGACCGGGCGCTCCGGGCGCGGCGGCTCGGCAGGGGGGACCGTGTCCGCCGTCGAAGGCCGAGGGCGGCGCCTCCGCTTCTCCGTCGACGCGCGGCAGCCCGGATGGCTTTTCGTCCTCAGGGGCTTCTGGCCCTACCGGACGGTGCTCGTCGACGGTTCTCCCGTCGATGCCGTTCCGGCGCAGCTCGCGTTCTCCGCGATCCCGGTCGCGGCGGGAAAACACCGGGTCGACTGGCGAGAGGACCTGCCCGGCGGCGGAATCTCGTGGATCGGGCCCCTTCTCGCGCTCGCCGGGGCCTGGATCGTGGCGCGCCGCGACCGCCAGGCCGCCGGCGCCGCCGTGCCGCCCGCATGAGCGCGATTCGCCGCGGCATGGCTCGCTTCGCGCCGGGGCTCCTGTTCGCGACGCTCGTCGCCGTCGTCTGGGCCGACCCGCTCTGGACGGGCCGTACTTTCACGGGCCGCGACCTGCTCGCCTACAACCTTCCGATGGAGAAGGTGATCCACGACGCGTACTCCGACGGAACTCTGCCCGTCTGGAATCCGTGGATCTCCGGAGGGCGGCCGCTGCTGCCGAATCCGAACTCCGGCGCCCTGTATCCGCCGCGCATCGCGCTCTCTCTGCTCCCGTTTCCGCTCGCGATGCGTCTTTTCCCGCTCCTTCACTGGACCTCGGCGGGCCTCGGCGTTTTCGTCCTGCTGCGCTTCCTCGCGCTCGGACGCGGAGCAGCATGGGTCGGAGCGGCGACGTACGCGTTCTCCGGTGTCGCGATCTCCGAAGTCTTCTACCCGCACATCCAGGCGGGCTTCGCGCTGCTTCCGTGGATCGCGTGGGCGGCCGCCCGCCGCCGCGCGAGCGGCTCTCGAGGCACGCTCCTGCTCGCCGCGCTCTTCGGGCTCGACTTCCTCGCGGCGGACGTGTTCACGGGAGCGCTCGCCGTGGCGGTCGCTCTCCTCTGGATTTTCGCGGAGGAGGACGGGGGCGTCCGCCGCGCGGAGTGGCTCGCCGTCGCGGTGGCGGCGGCGCTCGGAGCGCTCCTCGCCGCGCCGCAGATCGTGGCGACGGCGTTCTGGATTCCCGAAACCAACCGCGCCGTGCTGGGGATGAAGCTCTCCGAAGCGACCTACTTCTCCGTTTCACCGTTCCGGCTCGCGGAGCTTCTGATTCCCTACCCCTTCGGCCCGACGTGGCGACTCGAGCCGGGATCCACCTGGTGCTGGCGGGCCTTCGACGGGAAGGCGATCGGCCTCTTTTCCACTCTGTTCGCGGGCGCCCTCGGCCCTCTGGCGGCGTTCCGGCTCTGGAGGACGCGAGAGCCCGGGCTGCGGTTCGCACGGTGGCTCGCCGGCGCCGGTCTCGCCGTCGCCATTCTGCCGAGCCTCTTGCCTCGCGCCTGGCTCGGAGCCGCTTCGCCCCTGCCGCTTCGAAATCCGGAGAAGCTCGTCATCGCAGCGGTCCTCGGTCTGGCGATCTTCGCCGGCCACGGAGCTCGCGAGTTCGCCCGCAGGCCGCCGCGCCGGATCGTGTCGCTCGGCGTGGGAGCTCTGCTCGCCGGGCTCGCCGCCCTTTGTGCGCTGGCGCCCGCCCGCGCAGGAGTCGTCGCCGCGACCGTCTTCGACGGCGGCCCCGGCCGAGCGGCTCGCGCCGCGGACCATCTTCCAGGCGCCCTCGCGGAAGCGGGCGTTCTCTGGATGGCGACCGTCCTCGCCCTCGAAGGCCTTCGCGGCAGGAGCCGCGCCGCCGTCGTGGTCTCTCTCGGGGCGCTCACGCTCGTTCCGATCGTTCCCGACGCGCGCATTCCCGAGATCTCCGCTCCCGAGGAAGCGTTCGCCCCGACCGGTTTCGCGCTGCGTGTCCGCCGGTGGGACCCCGCGGGCTCGTTCCGCGTGCTCGGTGAATCGGTGTATCGGGCCGCGACCGCCGCGGAGCGGCAGGGCGAGCACTCGGCGCTGTCGATCGTCGAGCTGCCGCGCCGGGACTGGATCCAGCACACGCAGGCGCTGTGGGGCCGCGGCACCGTCTTCAACATGGACTTCGACTCCGGAGATCTCTCGCGGGTCGAGAGCCTCCGCCGCCTCTCCGTTGCGGCCGCCGGATACCGCGACGCCGGGGCCTTCTTCGGCAATCTCTCGCTTCGATGGGGGATTCGAATGAACACGCAACCCGATCCCGTAGCCGGCTACCGCCGATTCGGCGGCGATCGCCTGCAGGACTGGGACGAGCAGCGGCCGGCGCAGCCCGACATTCGTCTGGCGACCGCGTGGCGCGAGGAGAGCGGACCTCTTCCCGCGTTGCAGCGGATCACGGCGATGCGCGACGGCGAGCTCCTCGTCGAGACGGGGCGGCAGGCCTCGGGGATGGCGCGCCCCGGAGCCGTGCGCGTCCTGGAGAGAAGGGCCAATGCGCTGCGGCTCGAGTGCGACGCGCCCGATCCGACGTGGCTCTTCGTGCTGCGGGCGTTCTGGCCCCATCGCACGGTCGAGATCGACGGACGGCCGGCGGAAATCGTTCCCGCGTACCTCGCGTTCTCCGCGGTAGCGATGCCCGCCGGACACCACCGGGTCGAATGGCGCGAGGAGATTCCCGGCCTCGGGATGTCCCTCGCCGGTCCGCCCTTGTTTGCCGCGACGGCGTTCTGGCTTCTGCGCGTGCGGAAGCGGCCCGAACGGTCCGAACGGAGCAACGCATGAGCCGTCCACTCCGAACGGCGCTGGCGGTCGCTCTCGTGGTGCTCGCCTCCGGTTGCCGCAAGCACGCGCGCATCCGATCCGCGATCGAACAGGACCAGGTGCGCCCGGCCTCCGAGTGGCTCGCGATGGAGCCGGTCCGGCTCCTGCGCGACTACGTCCGGATCGACACGACTTCGCGCGAGGGTCCGGGCGAGCGGGACGGCGCGTTGTTCCTGCAGAAGTTTTTCGAATGCGCGGGAATCGAGACGGAGCTCGTCTGCCCCGCGCCCGGCCGCTGCAACCTCCTCGCCCGCATCCCCGGCAAGCGGCGCGATGGCGCGCTGCTTCTCTTGAACCACATCGACGTCGTCGCGGCCTACGCCCCCTTCTGGAAGGACGCGACACCCTTCGGGGGAGACATCAAGAACGGCTATCTCTACGGGCGCGGCGCGTACGACATGAAATCGCTCGCTCTCTGCGAAGCGATCGCCCTCCGGAGGCTGAAGGAGGCGGGCATCACGCCGGAGACAGACATTCTCTTCCTGGCCGAAGCTGACGAGGAGTTGGACCAGCGGTGGGGGTCGGCCTGGCTCCTCGAGCACCGGCCGGAATGGTTCCAGGGCGTTACGGGTGTGATCAACGAGGGCGGGACGAACGAGGTCATCGTCCGGCAGCTTCGGTTCCTGGGCGTCGAGGCGCTGCAGGCCGGCTACGGAACTCTCGAGCTCGAGGCGGACACCGAGGCTCCACTCAAGGATCTCGCCGCCGCTTTCCCGCGGCTCGACGGCGAGGTCGTCGTTCCGCATCCGCAGGTCGTCGAGAGCTTCGGCATGCTGGCGAACCATCTCCCGTATCCATGGGCCGTCTGGCTGAGAGATCTCGACGGGGTGCGGCGGGATCCGGCGAAGCTGTCGAAGCTCGCGGACCGGTACGGGAGTTTCCTCGAGCCTCGCATTCACTGGGTAGGCCCCTATCCCTACCCGCCGGATCACTCCCGTGCCTTCCGCGGGTACACGGTGGTCTCCGTTCCCCCCGGCGTCGATCCCGGCCCGTTTATCGACCGAGTCCAGGAGGCCGCAAGGAAGGCGTCGGTCCGCATCATCGAACGGCTCTCGAGCGGTCCCTCGCCGGCGTCCCCTTTTCCGACGCCGTTCACCGACATCCTCGAACGGGTGAGCCATGCGTTCTATCCGGGAGTGCCCTTCGGTCCCGTCCCGACCTACGGGGGGATGACGACGTCCGTGCTCTTCCGGCGGGCCGGGATTCCCGCCTACGGCTACTCGCCGATCCTGATGAACATCACGGACGAGGTCCGCCGGCACGGCAACGACGAACGCGTGTTTCTCCGCGATTACCTGAACGGGGTCGAGGCCATGGATCAGGTGCTCAAGGAGTATGCGTTCTTCCCGGGTAACAAAACGTCACCGGCCGGATCGGCGAAGTGACAAAACCCGTCATGGCTCGAGCCGACCGTACAGACTAAACACTCCAGACAAACGGTTTAAGCCACTCTCCACATGGCTTCGTCCTTGCTACTTGAGGGACGAAACGAAGCGCACCATTCAAGAGGAGGGTCCATGAAGAAGAAGGAATCCGGATTTACGCTCATCGAGCTTCTGATCGTCATCGCGATCATCGGCATCCTGGCCGCGATCGCGATCCCCAACCTGCTGAACGCGGTTCAGCGCGGCAAGCAGAAGCGGACGATGTCGGACATGCGGGCGCTCGCGACGGCGGTCGAGGCGTACGCGGTCGACAACAACAAGTATCCGGCGGCGGCTTGCGCGGCGGGCATCTTCTCGAGCGGCGGCGTCTCGGCTCCCCTGGACCAGGCGTCGTTCTCGAACCTGACCCCGACGTACATCGCTCAGCCCCCGAAGACGGACGGCTGGGGCAAGTTCATGACGTACGCGCATGACGCGGCGTTCAACCACTACCGCGTCACCTCGTTCGGCCGGAACGGTACGGCCGACACGGTCAGCTGCGGAACCACGACGGACTTCAACGACGACATCGTCTATGTCGACGGCTCTTTCATCCAGTGGCCGGAAGGCACCCAGCAGTAACGAGTTCGTCTCCTGTGATTCTTTGTTCTCTATCAGATGCGTGGGAGAGACAGACAACTGAAACGAAGAGCAACAACCGATCTGGCAGGAACACAAACAGAGACACAGGAAAGGAACTGAGCATCATGAAGAAGAAGGAATCCGGTTTCACGCTGATCGAGCTTCTGATCGTCATCGCGATCATCGGCATCCTGGCCGCGATCGCGATCCCCAACCTGCTGAACGCGGTTCAGCGCGGCAAGCAGAAGCGGACGATGTCGGACATGCGGGCGCTCGCGACGGCG
>DASQJK010000186.1:0-3448 GCA_035631095.1 Thermoanaerobaculia bacterium | reverse complement strand
CTGCCGTCGCGGCGGGGTGGGCCGCGTACAAACCCGACTCGAAGCGGCCCCTGAAGCTCTCGACACCGCAGGCCCCGAGGAACGGCTGGGAGGAGCGGCGCTCCTACGCGTACGAGACCTCGCCCAACGAGCGCCTGGTCGTCGCCGCGTCGGCCTGGAGGGCGGGGACGACATGGGTCGTCGCGATCATCGACGCCGCGGAAGGCACCTTCGAAAAGCGGTCGTCGCAGGCGTCGCTTCTCCTGAACAGCCTCCGGCCGAAGGGCTACCAGCGCGAGACGTTCGCCGGCAGGAAAGCGCATCCCGTCGACGCGAAGATGATCGCCGCGCTCAAGCAGTTCCTGGCGGACGGAATGAAGCTCGTGGACACCCCGGGCGTGGGGTTCAGCCTGATCGACGGCGGCAAGGTCGTTTACGAGGGCGGCCTCGGCGTGAAGGAGCTCGGCAAGCCGGACCCGGTCGACGCGAACACGCTCTTCATCGCCGCGTCGAACACGAAGGCGATGACGACGTTGCTTCTCGCCGAGCTCGCGGACGAAAAGAAGCTTCGCTGGGACCAGCCCGTCACGGAGATCTACCCCTCGTTCAAGCTCGGCGACGCGGCGACGACCCGCCAGGTCCTCGTGAAGCACCTCGTCTGTGCGTGCACGGGGCTGCCGCGGCAGGATCTCGAGTGGCTGTTCGAGTACAAGGACGCGACGCCCTCCTCCGCGATGGCGCTGCTCGGGACGATGCAGCCGACGAGCAAGTTCGGAGAAGTATTCCAGTACAGCAACCTCATGGCGGCGGCGGCCGGATACGTCGGCGGGTCCCTCGCTGTCCCCGGCAAGGAGCTCGGCGCGGCGTACGACGAAGCGATGCGGACGAGAGTCTTCCTTCCGCTCGGGATGACCAACACGACCTTCGACTTCGCGCGCGCGCTGAAGGGAAACGTCGCTCAGCCGCACGGCGAGACGGTGGACGGCAAAGTGGCGAAAGCCCGCATGGACCTGAACGAGTCGATTGTCCCCGCGCGGCCGGCGGGAGGCGTGTGGACGAGCGCGCACGACTTGAGCCGGTACGTCGAGATGGAGCTCGCGAAGGGCATGCTCCCGAACGGAAAGAGGCTCGTTTCGGAAGAGAGCCTGATGGCTCGTCGAGCGCCGCAGATCCTCGTCAGCGAGGACGTCACGTACGGGATGGGCCTCTTCGTCGACAAGCGCTGGGGCGTGACGGTCGTCCACCATGGGGGAGACCTCGCCGGGTATCACAGCGACATGATCTGGCTGCCGGATTACGGAGTCGGAGGCGTGATCCTGACCAACGCGGACTCGGGGGTCCTTCTGCGAGGCCCTTTCATGAGGAAGCTCGCCGAGCTCCTCTTCGACGGGAAGCCGGAGGCCGATGCGCTGCTCGCCACGTCGGCCGCGGCGCGCAAGGCCGCGATAAAGAAGGAGCGCGAGCGGCTCGTCCTTCCCGCCGACGCGGCGGAAGTCGGCAAGCTCGCCTCCCGCTACACGAGCACGTCCCTCGGTCCGCTGACCGTCCGAAAGGAAGCGGGTTCGGTGCTTTTCGACGTCGGTGAATGGAGGAGCGCCGTCGCTTCGCGCAAGAACGACGACGGGACGATCTCGTTCATCACGGTCGATCCGACCATCGGCGGGTTCGAGTTCGTCGTCGCGGACAAGGACGGCAAGCGCGCGCTCGTGACGCGGGATGCCCAGCACGAGTACGTGTTCAAGGAGGAGGCGGCGAAGTAGGAGGCGAAATCAGGATTTCCGGGCTGACCCCATGACCCTGTCCCTGCAGGCGTGGGAAAACTTCTATGTGATCGTGGGGTCATCCGCCGCGGCGTTGACAGGGCTGCAGTTCGTCGTCATCGCGCTCGGCGCGGAGACCCGCAGCATCCGGCAGGAAGGGTCGGTGGCTGCTTTCGGCACGCCCACGGTCGTCCATTTCTGCACCGTCCTCCTGATTGCGGCGCTCATTTCCACTCCGGGCCATACGCCGCATTCACTCGGCCTCTGCACCGGAGCGATCGGTCTGGCGGGAATCCTCTATGCCGGCTGGGTGATCCGGCAGGCGCGGCGACAGACCGGTTACGTCCCGGTCTTCGAGGACTGGCTCTTCCATGCGGCGCTGCCCCTGCTGGCTTACCTGTGCCTCCTTGCGGCCGGCGTCCTCGCGGTTCGCCACCCTGGGGACGCCTTGTACGGCGTCGCCGCGACGTCTCTGCTTCTCCTCTACGTCGGGATCCACAACGCGTGGGACGCGGCGGTGTACATGTCCGCCCGTAAAGGGCAGGACTCCGAGCCGGCGCCGCCGAAGCCGTGAGCTCCGCCGGCGCCGCGTGCTTTCACTGCGGCCTTCCGGTTCCGGGCGGAGGAGCCTGGGAAAGCAGAGTCCTGGACGAGGTCCGCTCCTTCTGCTGCGGGGGATGTCTCGCGGTGGCCGAAGAGATCTGTTCCTCCGGGCTCGGCGATTACTACGCGCTGCGGACCTCGCCGGCGGCGACCGTTCCCCAGGGCGACGATGCGGAAGAAACGATCTACGACCGCGATGACTTTCAGAAGAGGTTCGTTCGCGCCGCAGGGAGCCGTCGGCGCGTTTCGCTGTA
Organism: Thermoanaerobaculia bacterium; assembly: GCA_035631095.1. Lineage (GTDB taxonomy): Bacteria > Acidobacteriota > Thermoanaerobaculia > UBA5066 > Gp7-AA6 > JALYUA01. Next base: position 852 of record DASQJK010000186.1, on the reverse strand, counting down.
CCTCGAAGGTGTCCGATGCCCGGCGTGCCTGTGGATCAACGAGCGGCGCCTGCGGGCCGTTCCCGGCGTCGCGGAAGCTGCGGTCGCGTACGCGAGCCGCACCGCCGTCGTCACCTGGGACCCCGCGCGCGTGAAGCTCTCCGCGATCCTCCGATCCGTCCGGGAGATCGGTTACGAGGCCCGGCCGGTCGATTCCTCCTCGCGCGCCTCCCTGGAGCGGGACGGGAGCCGGCGCAACACTCCACGGCTCGTTTTCGCCGGCGTCGTCGGAATGATGGTGATGAACCTCGCGCTGGCGGCCTACATCCTCGGAGCTTCCGGCAACGGACCGCTTCCCCTCTGGGAGACCTTTGGTCGGTGGGCGGCGCTGGCCGCGTCGGCCGTTCTTCTCGCGTATCCGGGCCAGGACTTCTTCGTCGGCGCGTGGCGGGACCTCGCCCATCGCCGCGCCGGAATGGACCTTCCGCTCGCGCTGGGGCTGGCGGCGGCTTGGATTGCCAGCGCCTGGTCCACCCTGCGCGGATCGGGTCCCGTTTATTTCGACGCCGTCGCCATGCTGATCTTTTTCGTGCTGCTGGCGCGCGCGGTGGAGACCCGCGCGAGACTCGCGGCGGCGGGGGAGCTCGACGCGTTCGCGGCGATCCGGCCGGCGGTCGCTCGCCTCGTCGCGGAGGACGGCACCGAGTCCCGCGTTGCGGTGCTCGATCTCTCTCCCGGCGATCTCATACGCGTTCTGCCGGGCGAGATCGCGCCGGCGGACGGAGTGCTCGTGGACGGAGCCGCCGCTTTCGACGAGTCCGTCCTGACGGGCGAGCCCTGGCCGCGGAGACGCGTCGCCGGTGAAGATGTGGT
>DASQJK010000185.1:0-3515 GCA_035631095.1 Thermoanaerobaculia bacterium | reverse complement strand
GACCTCACGCGGGCCTTCTCCGCCGGCTTCAGCCCTCGCACGAAACCCATGTACTTGCCCTGGAGGCGCCGCAGGGCGCGTACCTTCGGAGACATTTTCCTGCGGCGAACCGGGCGCGAGGCTGCCGACGCGCCGGAGCGCGCGCCGCGGCGGCCTCGCCGTCCGCCGCGCCCGGAGGAGGCGCCGGCCCCGTCGGACATTCCCTCGAGGGACGCCAGGCGCTCGCGCAGGGACCGAATCTCGCTGTCGCGATTACGGAGGGCCTGATCGATCTGCGACTGTCTCAGTTTGCGCTGCGCGAGAAGTGTGCTGAGCACATAGTGCGCCTGGTCCGGTGTCAGTCTCGTCATTGTGTGTCCTCTCTACTGTTGCTCGAGTCGGCCTTATTGTGGCCGGCTCTCCAAAGTCCGCTGTTATGGCGGGAACGCGAGTCTACAACAGCAGTCAGCGGCGCCGTGCGGCTCCCCCGGCCCTCTGCACCTTGGCGGCGGGTTTTTTCTTCGTCGGTGCGGGAGCGATCCGGTCGGCCTTCGGGATGAGGGATTCGACCACGTCGGGCTTGATCAGCTTGCCTTCCGTCATGACGTACGCTCGGTGGACCACGTTCCGCAGCTCACGAACGTTACCCGGCCACGTGTACGACTGAAGCAGGTCGATGGCGGCCTGCTCCCAGCCCGCGACGCCCGCGTGCTCCTGTTCCTCGATCAGCTTGCGAAAGTGCTCCGCGAGCAGTGGGATGTCCTCCGGACGTTCGGAAAGTGTCGGAAGAGCGAGAGGAAATACGTTCAATCGATAGTAGAGATCCTCGCGCAGCTTTCCTTCCTTGATCGCATCCCGGGGATCGCGATTGGTCGCGGAGATGAGCCGCACGTCCACCTTCAGCTCTTGGGAACCTCCGACGCGGCGCAGCGTACGGTCTTCGAGCACGCGCAGCAGCTTCACCTGCAACTCGGCGCCCATCTCGGTGATCTCGTCGAGGAAAAGCGTTCCGCCCATGGCTTCTTCGAAGTATCCGACGCGCCGCTTTTCCGCGCCGGTGAAGGAGCCCCGCTCGTGGCCGAAGAGCTCGCTCTCGATCAGGGTCGGCGAGATCGCGCCGCAATTGAATGCGACGAACGGCTTTCCGGCGCGGCGCGAGAGGCGGTGGATCGTGCGCGCGGCGACTTCCTTGCCGCTGCCGGACGCTCCCGTGATCAGCACGGGCGCATTGGAGCGCGCCACGCGGCGGATGACTTCGAAGATCCTCGACATCGCCTCCGAACGCCCCACCAGGTCGCCGAGGCGGCCGGTCTCCTGGAGCTCCGCGCGGAGGGTTTCCACTTCGGTCTCCAGCCGCCGCCGGTCGGTGAGCCGGTTGAAGACGACCTCGAGCTGCGCGGGACGCAGAGGCTTCAGGAGGTAATCGAAGGCACCGGCGCGCAACGCTTCGATGGCGTTGTCGATCGAGCCCTGTCCTGTGATGACGATGCCCTCGCGGTCCGGGTCTCCTTCGCGCGCCAGACGCAGGATCTCGATCCCGTCGCCGTCCGGAAGATGGATGTCGACGATCAGGAGACGCGGATCGATCTCGTTGAGCGCCTTTCCCGCTTCCTTCGCCGTTCCGACGGAGTACGGTTCGCCGCCGAGATCCTTGATCGACTCCTCGAGCCCTTTTCGGGTCGCCAGGTCATCTTCCACGATGAGAACTTTCAACGGGATTCCTCCGGAATTTCGAGTATGGCGCGCACGATGCCTCCACCCTGCTCGAGCCGGATGTCCCCGCCGAGATCCGATGCTCCGACACGCGCGAGCGGAAGGCCCATGCCCCAGTTCCTGCCTGTTCGAGCCGACTTCGGTGAAAAGAGGGTCTCCGGATTCTCCGTCGGAAGCTCCCCCGGATTCTGCACCTCAACGCGAATTTTTGAGCCTTCCCGGGCGAGCCGAACGCTGACGGCCTCAGGTTTCGACGCTTCGACGGCATTGACGATGAGCGCGGAAAGCACCGCCTTCAGCGTCCCGGGGTTGCCACGGATCGCCGCGCCGGTCCCGCCGTCCAGACGCACCCCCGGAAACTCCGCCGCCACCGCGCGGACCGCCGGGTCGAGCTCGACTCTCTGCGGGTGCTCGGGCGCTTCCAGGAGAAACTCCCTGCCGCGGTCGAAAAGGTCGAAGGCCTTTCCGAGCTCAGCCCGGGCGACCGCGAGGGCCTCGGAGGGGTCCACTCCCCGTCGAGCCCTGCGGTCGGCCCCCTCCAGGTGAAGAGAAACCGCGGAAAGAGGCGTAGCGAGGTCGTGAAAGAACCTTTTGAGAAACTCACGCCGGGCGGGATCGAGACCCTCAATTTGCGGCAATGTCAGGCATCCTCTTTGCTTCTGATCGACAGGTTCCACATCGTATGCCAGCCGTAGCCGCACCGGAATCAACCGGATGAAGAAAGAACAACCGGGAAGCCAGCTCGTCCGTTCTCCGCTGCGGACCCGCATGCGAATCTACGCAGCGGTCGGCCTCGCGATCGTGAGCGCCTGGCTCTATTACACCATCAACGCGGTGTTCGGTCTGTACAGCACGACGCTCGCGATCCAGCGGAACACCGAGCTGCGCCAGCAGGTGCAGGACGCCCAGAACGGTCTCTCGAACGCCGAGGACGGGCTCGGCCGTTACATGGCCGGCGGGCAGGGGTACGACCTCGCGCGGCACCATGCCGGCCGCACCGCGCTGCGGGCGGCGCTCGGCGCCATCCATGCCTCGGTGCGGACGGAGAGCACCCGGGGACAGCTCGAGCGCACCGAGGCGGAAGAGGCTCTTTACGCGCGGGCCGCGGACGAGGCAATCGCGCAGTGGAAGCCGGAGGAGCCCGCGCCCGCGCGCGAACGGCTGGACGATACGGTCCGGCCCGCCGTCGACAAGCTTCGCGAGCACCTCGGAGAGCTCGGGCTCGGTTTCGCCCGCAGTCAGGCGTTCGCCGAGGAGCGCCTCAAGGACAACCGCGACACGGCGTCCGCGGCGCTCGGAATCATGGCGGTGCTTCTCCTGGTCGGAATCCTCTGGCTCGTTTCGGACGTCGGGCGCCGCATCATCACGCCCGCGGCGGCGGCCGCCCACGCGATCGAAGAGCTGACCGCCGGGCGCGTGCCGCCGAGGCTGGCGGAGCATGCGAGCGACGAGATCGGAGGACTGGGCCGCAGCGTGAACCGGGCCTCGGAACTCTTCGCGGAGAGAGGTCGCGCCCTCGAAGACCTCGACATCCAGGCGTCGGTCAACGCGATCCTGACCGTCGCCGCGACGGTCAACGACCTGTCGGGGTTCGGCTCCGCCACCATGGAGCGGATCCTGGAGGTGACGGGAGCCTCGTCCGGAATCCTGTACCTTCCCGAGCCGTCGGGAGGATTCGTGCCGGCGGTCACGCTGGGCGGCGACGAAGGGGATGCCGAGGTCGGCCGCCGCGAGGCGGCGCGCGCCGCGCAGGCCCGTAAACCGCTCTTCGTATCCGTCGGAGCGGGGACGCCGACGATCAACGTCCTCGACGGGAGGATCCT
>DASQJK010000184.1:0-2037 GCA_035631095.1 Thermoanaerobaculia bacterium | reverse complement strand
TCGAGCGGTCCACCGACACCGAGCAGCCGTTGGCGGCGTTCGCGGAGCCGGCGGCGCCGCTCCCGTTCGGGAGCCCGAGGTAACCCAGGTAGAAGTTGTCCGCCTTTCCGCCGTAGGCGAGCGCCGGATCGCCCTGGTTCGCGATCGTGGCGGGAAAGTTGTTGCCCCCGTTGTACGTGGCGCCGGAGTCCGCCGACCTGGCCCACCCCGAGTTCGTGGCGATCGCGACCTTCACGCCGCTGTAGGAGGCCGCCATCGCGATCTCTCCGACTCCGGTCTGCGCGAGGATGGGCGGCCCCTTTGTCACTTCCGTGAAAAACGGGTAGCGGTCCGAGACGGAGCTGACGAGACCGCTTCTCTGATCGTAGAGGTTCTTGCGGACGAAGTCGATGTCGTCGAGCGCGCGCTTGCCGATCGCTTCGTCCCCGCCGCGCGTGAACGTCAGTCCGTCGACGACGGCCCGCCCGGCTTCGCGCAGCCTCGTGTCCGCGGTGTCGTAGAGCCGCTGCTCGATGATGACCGCCCGATCGCCCGCCGCGATCGCGGTCATCGTGCGCTCGAACTTCGCGACCGCGATGTCGTGCGGCTCCCGGCCGGCCTCCGCCTCCTGCTTCTCCTTCTCCTGGGACGTCTGGGGAACGTCGATCGTCCGCGTGGCCTCGACGGCCGGCCACCCGTTGACGAGGAAGCGCCGGTCCTTCTCCGCCGGCGGGCCGGAGATCTCCGCGACGCGCTGGAGAGCGTCTGCGGCGTCGCGCCGCTTCTCGACGGTGAAGTAGACCGCCATGCGAAGGAGCGGTCCGTCGGCGACGGTCAGCTCAAGCTTCGTCGGGCCGGACGGCGGCAGCGGGCGGGATCGCCAGAGGGGAGCGACCTGGACGGTGATGCCCTCGTCGAGGCGGACGGTCTGCGCGCGCTCGTCCTTCTGGGCGAGGAGGGCGGCGGGGAGGAGCAGCGCGGCGAGGGCAGTCGCGAGGGATCCGACGCGGGAGTTGGGCATGGCGGCCTCCGGTGGAAAGGCGGACGCGATGGAAACGATTTCTAACGCGTTCCCGAGCGAAAGTCACGGCCATCCGGCGAGATTTCCGACGCGACGCGTTTCCGGCACAGCCATCTTCGTTCCCGATAGAATCCTTGCACTCCATGCCAATGACACCGGGCTCGCGGGTTGGACCCTACGAGATCCTCGCGCCGATCGGCGCGGGAGGGATGGGTGAGGTCTATCGCGCGAAGGACCCGCGGCTGGGGCGCGACGTCGCGATCAAGGTCCTGCCCGCTTCCTTTTCCGCCGATCCGGATCGCCTTCGCCGCTTCGAGGTCGAGGCGCGCGCCGCCGGGGTCCTGAACCATCCCAACATCACCGCGGTCCACGACATCGGCTCCGACCCGAGCGACGGATCTCCTTACGTCGTCCAGGAGCTGCTCGAGGGCGAGACCCTGCGGACGGCTCTCTCCGGCGGTCGTCTGCCGCAGCGCAAGACGATCGACTACGCCCTTCAGATCGTCCACGGCCTGGCGGCGGCGCACGAGAAGGGCATCGTCCACCGGGACCTGAAGCCCGACAACATCTTCATCACCAACGACGGCCGCGTGAAGATCCTGGACTTCGGCCTCGCGAAGCTCACGCACACCGAAGACCGGGGCCAGGTCACCAGCGCGCCGACGGCGACGGAGGGGACGGAGCCGGGCATGGTCCTCGGGACCCTCGGCTACATGTCGCCGGAGCAGGTGCGCGGCAGATCCGCCGACGCGCGGTCGGACATCTTCTCCTTCGGCGCGATCCTCTACGAGATGCTCTCGGGAAAGCGCGCGTTTCACGGCGACTCGGCGGCGGACACGATGTCGGCGATTCTGAGAGAAGAGCCGCCCGACCTGTCCGTCACGAACGCGAACATTTCCCCGGGCCTCGACCGCATCGTCCGCCACTGCCTCGAGAAGAGCCCGGAACAGCGCTTCCACTCCGCGCACGACGTCGCGTTCGCGCTCGAGGAGCTGACGGATGTCTCGTCGCCCCGCCTCGGGTCTTTGAAGTCGGGC
>DASQJK010000183.1:0-12000 GCA_035631095.1 Thermoanaerobaculia bacterium | reverse complement strand
CTGCCCTCCCCACACGCCGATCAGGAAATACATCGGCACCAGCATGATTTCCCAGAACACGTAGAACAGGAAGAAGTCGAGGCAGCAGAACGTCCCGATCATGAACGTCTGGAGCAGGAGAAGGAGAACGTAATACTCCTTCTGCCGCTCCGTGATCGCCGTGTACGAGCAGTAGACGGCGATGAACCCGACGAAAGTCGTCAGCAGAAGGAGCAGCAGGGAGATCCCGTCGATACCGAAGCGGTACTCGACCCCGAGCGACGGGATCCAGGACGAGTGCTCGACGAACTGGTACCCCGCCTGGCCGCGCTGGAACGCGAACCAGAGCGGGACCGAGACAGCGAAGTCGAGGCCGGCGACGAGCGTTGCGAACGCCTTGATGAGCCCCGTCTTTTCCTTCGGGATCAGGAAGACGATCGCGAGGGCCCCGACCAGCGGGATGTACGCGATGATCGAGAGGATGGGAATCTGCTGCAGATAGTTCATCGGTCCGTTCTCGGTTATCGGTTTTCAGTTCTCAGTTCGGATCACCGGAAGAGCAGATATGCGGCGACGAGACAGAAGAGCCCGCCGCCCATCACGAGCGCGTAGTTCTGCACGAGACCCGTCTGCGCCCGCCGGAAGCCGCGGAACGCCGCCTGGAGCGTGTTCGCCAGGCCGTTGACCAGACCGTCCACCACGTACTGGTCGAAGATGGACGCGACCCACGAGGCGCCGATCGTGACGTGGCGCACGCCGTTGACGGCGCCGTCCACGACCGTGGCGTCGAAGTCCCACAGGAATCGCCCGCCGCCCTTGCCGAGCCCCTCGACGAACACGGCATCGTAGAACTCATCGACGTAGTACTTGTTCGAGACGGTCCGGTAGACGCCGGGGAAGCGCACCGCCAGCCGCGCGGGGACGGCGCCGCCGCCCTTCGCGTACCAGGTCCAGGCGAGGAACAGCCCGATAGCCGCCGCGGCGACCGACGCGCCCATCAGAAGGAGCTCCGTCGATGCATGGGCCTCGGCGGCGTGCTCCGCCGCGCCGCGGAGCGGCAGGATCACGGGAGCGAGGAACTCGCCGATGCGGTCGCCGCCGCGCACGATCGGGATGCCGACCCACCCGCCGACCACGGAAAGCGCGGCGAGCACGATGAGCGGAACGGTCATCGAACGGGGCGACTCGTGGATGTGCGCTTCCTGCTCGGCCGTGCCCCGGAACTTGCCCCAGAAGGTCAGTGAGACGAGCCGGAGCATGTAGAACGCGGTCAGGCCGGCCGTGAAGAGAGCGGCTGCCCACAGAACGTGGCCGAGCCACGGAGCCCGCTCGAAACGCGCCTCGAACGCGGCTCCGAGAATCGCGTCCTTCGAGAAGAACCCGGCGAGGGGCGGAACGCCCGCGATGGCGAGCGTCGCGACGAAGAAGGTTAGGTAGGTGGTCCGGATCTTTCCACCGAGACCGCCCATCTTGCGAATGTCCTGCTCGCCGCCGAGCGCGTGGATCACCGAGCCGGACCCCAGGAAGAGGCACGCCTTGAAGAACGCGTGCGTCATCACGTGGAACATCCCCGCTACGAAGGCCCCGACGCCGCAGGCGAGGAACATGTATCCGAGCTGGGAGACGGTCGAGTAAGCGAGCACCTTCTTGATGTCGTTCTGCATCACGCCGATCGTCGCCGCGAAGAGCGCCGTGAACCCACCGATGATCGCGACGACCATCAGCGCGTCCGGCGCGAGGCGGAACAGGACGTTGCAGCGCGCGACCATGTACACGCCCGCCGTCACCATCGTGGCGGCGTGGATGAGCGCCGATACGGGAGTCGGGCCCGCCATGGCGTCCGGCAGCCAGACGTAGAGCGGGAACTGCGCCGATTTCCCGCACGCCCCCACGAAAAGGCAGAGGCAGACGAGCGTCAGGTACGGCGAGTACGCGGCCGGGTTCGCCGCGGCGGCGGGAAACACCTTGCCGAAGTCCAGACTGCCGAAGAGGGAGAAGACCCCGAAGATCCCGAGGATAAACCCGAAGTCGCCGATGCGGTTGACGACGAACGCCTTCTTGCCCGCGTCGGCCGCGGGTTTCAGGTCGTAGAAGTACCCGATGAGAAGGTAGGAGCAGAGGCCGACGCCCTCCCAGCCGACGAACAGCATGAGGAAGTTGTTGCCGAGCACGAGGAGGAGCATCGAAAACATGAAGAGGTTCAGGTACGCGAAGTACCGGCCGTATCCCTCCTCGTGCCCCATGTAGCCCACCGAATAGACGTGGATCAGGAAGCCGACGAACGTAACGAACGCAATCATCAGCGCGGAGAGCGCGTCGAGCCGGAACGCCGCGTCCACGAACCACTCGCCGGCGGGTCCCGGAACGTGTCCGATGGCCTGGTTCACCCCGAGGGGGATCCACCGGTAGAGAGTGACGACGTGCGCGGCGCCGTGGGAGAGCTTCGAGATCCCGACGTCGAAGATGGCGAGGAACGCGAAGACGCACGCGAGCCCGACGGAGACCGTCCCCACGACGGAATGCAGGCTCTTGAACGGAATCGCCGAATGCCCCTCGGGGTCGTGCGCCGTCGAGGCGGCATGCGTGTGGGCCGGGTTCTCTCCGTGGACGGACGGCGGAGTGGCGCCCGGCGCGTCGTGGCCGCCGGGCCCGTGGACCGGCTCGCCTTTCGTCCGGTGCGAGAGGAGATAGAGAACTCCGTTGGCGAGGAACCCCGCCAGGGGAAAGAGAGGCACGAGCCAGAGGAGGTCTCTCACCGGTTCGTCATCCGCGCAGGGTGCTCGCCTCTTCCACGTTGAGCGTCTTGCGCTGGCGGTAGAGGGAGATGGTCAAGGCGAGGCCGATGGCGGCTTCTCCGGCCGCGATCGTGATCACGAAGATGGAGAAGACGTGGCCCGTCAGGTCCGAGAGCCGCCTCGAGAACGCGATCAGGTTGAGGTTGACCGCGTTCAGCATGAGCTCGATCGACATGAGCACCGTCAGGAAGTTCCTCCGGACGAGGACGCCGAAGAAGCCGATCCCGAACAGGATGAAGCTGACGATCAGGAAGTGATTGATCGTGATCGTCACGTCAGTCCACCTTCTCCGCGGAACGCTTGCCGAGGACGACGGCCCCGATCATGGCGACGAGCAGGAAGACGGACGCGACCTCGAACGGGAGCAGATAGTCGCGGAAGAGGAGCCACGAGACCGCCTTCGTGTTGCCGGTGAGCCGCGAGCCGATCATCCGGAAGGCATCCGGCGCCTGCGCGATGTCGGGAAACTTCTCCGTGCCGAGGATGTACAGGAACGGAATGAAGAAGAGCGGGAGGAAGAGCAGCGCGACGTCCCATTGATGCTGGAAGCGCGTCATGCCGGGGCTGGTCCTCTGGTGGACGAGCATGATCACGAACAGGAAGAGCACCATGATCCCGCCCGCGTAGACGAGGATCTGGACCGCGCCGACGAACTCCGCCTCCTCGAGAATGAAAATGCATGCCACGAGCAGGAAGGAAGCGAGGAGCCAGAGCGCCGAGTGGACCGGGTTCTTCGAAGCGACCACGGCGATCGCCGTGCCGAGCGCCAGGACGGCAAAGACGACGAACAGCCAACCGGCCGCGCCCGAGAGAAGAGCGCCACCCGCGCCGGTCATCTCAGCCCTGCTCCATCACCGTGAAGGGCTTCACGTTCGGCGCCTTCTGCCAGTCCGTCAGCTTCCGGATGTCGAGATAGAGCGACTCGTTGCGGTCGTACGCCGCCATCTCGTAGGTCTTCGTCGTCAGCCAGATGGACTTGGGAACCGTGGGGCACGCCTCTTCGCAGAGCTGGCAGAACATGCAGCGCTTCAGGTCCACGTCGAACCGGTCGAGCACCTTCACCGACTTGCCCGCCTCGTTCTTCTCGTTGTGCCAGTCGATGTAGATGATGTTGATCGGGCACTCGATGGCGCACAGGGTGCACTTGATGCAGCGCTCCTCGTCGAGGCGGAACATCCCCCGGAAACGGTCGGACGGGACCTTCTTCTGCTCCGGGTACTGGATCGTCAGCTTCTCCTTGAAGAGGTGACGTCCGGTGACGCCCAGTCCGTCGAACAGGTCGAGGAGCGTGATCTTGTCGAGCCATTTCTTGAGAGCCATGGAATTCCTTCTATGCCGTCCGCCGCGCGGAGGCGGGAACGGCCTCGAGGCGGTCGCGCCGCGTGAGCGCCTGGCGCAGCTTCGCGAGCAGGAACAGGACGACGAAAAGCGCGCCGTAGATCCAGCCGAGCCTCACGAGCCCGGTCGTCCGGTTGGGAGTCGCGAGGATCGCGACCGCCACCACGACGATGTTGCCGAGCGCCAGCGGGATCATGGTCTTCCACCCGAGCGCCATGAGCTGGTCGAACCGGTACCGCGGGAACGTGCTGCGGAACCAGATGTAGGTGAAGAGAAAGACGCCGACCTTCCCGAGGAACCAGACGAACGGCGGGATGAAGTGCAGAAAGGAGAGGGCGCGCACGTGCGGGAACGGGGGCAGCCATCCTCCGAAGAAGACAGTCACCGCCACGCACGAAATGATGATCATCGCGGCGTACTCGCCGAGAAAGAAGAACGCGAACTTGACGCCGGAATACTCGGTGTTGAACCCGGAGACGAGCTCCGACTCCGCCTCGGGAAGGTCGAACGGGTTGCGGTTCGTCTCCGCGACGCCGGAGACGAAATAAAGGAAGAAGGAGAGGAGCCCCGGGAAGATGAACCAGAGGTGCAGCCGGTCCTGCCTCTGCACGATCTCCACGAGCGAGAGGGACCTGGTCATGAGGAGCACGGCGACGAGGGACAGCCCCATCGGGACTTCGTAGGAGACGAGCTGCGCGGCCGAGCGCAGTCCTCCGAGAAGAGAGTACTTGTTGTTCGATGCCCAGCCGCCGAGGATGATCCCGTACACGCCGATCGACGTGATCGCCAGCAGGAAGAGGAGGCCGATGTTGATGTCGGCGACGTAGAGCGGCGTCGAGACGTGGCGCGCGAGGCGCACGGACGGACCCATCGGGATGACGGCGAGGGCCGTCAGGGCGGGAATGACCGCGAGCACCGGCGCCAGGAAATGGACCAACTTCTCCGCGCGCGCGGGCGTCACGTCTTCCTTGGTCACCAGCTTGACGAGGTCGGCGAGGCCCTGGAGGGTCCCCTTCGGGCCCACGCGGTTCGGGCCGAGGCGCACCTGCATGAATCCCATCAGCCGGCGCTCCGCCAGGACGACGACGAACCCGACGATCGCCGGCACCACGGCGACGATGAGCACGACCTTGATGTAGGTCAGCACCGTCGGCGTCAGGACCTTCGCCGCCGTCACCGGTCCACCTCTCCCAGGACGATGTCGATGGTCCCGATCAGCGCGACGAGGTCCGAGATCAAGTGTCCCTTCGCGAGCTTCGGCAGCGCCTGCAGGTTGATGAACGACGGCGGCCGGCAGTGCATCCGGTATGGCCGGTTCGTGCCGTTGCTCACGCAATAGAACCCGAGCTCTCCCTTGGGCGACTCGACCGACGCGTAGATCTCCTCCGCCGGCGGCTTGATCACGCGCGGGACCTTGCCGCGGATGTCACCGGCCTCGATCCTTTCGAGGCACTGGCGGATGATCCGCACGCTCTGTCGCATCTCCTGGACCCGCACGACGTAGCGGTCGTAAGTGTCCCCGTTCTGCCGGACCGGGACGACGAAGTCGAGCTCGTCGTAGCACTCGTAAGGCTGCGCGCGGCGCAGGTCCCACTCGACTCCGGACGCGCGGATGATCGGGCCGGTCAGGCCCCACTCGATGCACTCCGCCGCCGTCAGGACTCCGATGCCGACCGTCCGCTTCTTCCAGATGCGGTTGTCGGTCAGGAGCTGCTCGTAGTCGTCGATGCGCGCGGGCAGGTCGTCCACGAACTCGAAGAGCCGCTCGATCCAGCCGGTCGTCAGGTCGAACGGCAGCCCGCCGATGCGCATGCAGTTCAACGTCAACCGCGCGCCGCAGTACTCCTCGAAGAAGTCGAGGATCTGCTCGCGCTCGCGGAACGCGTACCAGAAGGGAGTCACCGCGCCGAGGTCGATCCCGGACGTGCCGAGCCATACGAGGTGCGAGGACAGCCGCTGCAGCTCGTCGAGGATCACGCGAATGAGCTGCGCGCGTCGAGGCACCTCGACGTCGAGGAGCTTCTCGACCGCGAGGCAGAAGGCGTGGTTGTTCGTCGCGGCCGCGACGTAGTCCATGCGGTCCGTGTGGGGGATCCCCATCGGATACGTCTCAGTCTCGAAGAGCTTCTCCGTGCCGCGGTGCAGGTAGCCGACGTCCGGGATGGCCTGGAGGATTTTTTCGCCGTCGACCTTGAGGACGATGCGCAGCACTCCATGCGTGGACGGATGCTGCGGCCCGAAGTTCAGCTCCATCTCCTGGACGTCGAAGAGGGTCGGCGGCTCCGCCGAAGAAGACGCCGGAGTGTCTCCCTTTCCCGCCAGCGGACGAGCGACACCCGCCGCGGCGGCGCGGCTGGCGAAGTGCGCCGCCTCGTCTCTCTCCGCCTGGCTGATCTTCTCGTCAGACATGAACGCTCCGCCGCCCAGGCGTCTTCGCTCTCACGAGACCACCTTGCGGTTGGGGTCCGTGGGGCTGGGCCCCCCGCCCTCCGGCCATTCTTCCGGGTAGATCGCCGCGCCGGTGTCGATCCCCTCGAGGGGAAAGTCCTTGCGCAGCGGGTGGCCGTGGAAGCCCTCCCACGTGAGGATCCGCCGCAGGTCGGGATGGCCGGAAAAGCGGATCCCGAACATGTCCCACGTCTCGCGCTCGGACCAGTTCGCGGCGAGATAGACGTTGGCGATGGACGGCACGGCTTCGCCCTCGGCCGCGCCGCACTTGACGCGGATGCGGTCGTTCTTCGAGAAAGAATAGAAGTGGTACACGACGTCGAACCGCGGCTCTCGTTTCTTCCAGTCGACCGCGGTGACGTCCACGCAGTAACCGAAGTCTTCCTTTTCCTTCAGGTGCCTGGCGACCGCCGCGATCTGTTCCCGAGCGACGGTGACGGTGATCTGTCCCGCGAACTCTTTCGCCGCGACCACCGCGTCCGGCAGGGCGGCGCGGATCGACGCCACCCATGGATGACCGGCCGCGTCGGCCGCCGCAGGCTTGGGCTTCGCAGGCTCGGCGTGCCCGGCGGCGGCCGGGGGCTTCGGTTCCTCGGCCATCCGCTCGTCCTACGAGACCTTCCGGATGACTTTCATCCGGTCGATCTTCTTCTGGAGCGCCATGATCCCGTAGATCAGGGCCTCCGGCCGCGGCGGGCATCCGGGAACGTAGACGTCCACCGGCACGATGCGATCGACCCCCTGCGTGACGGCGTACGTCCGATACGGGCCGCCACAGGTCGCGCAGGAGCCCATGGCGATGACCCACTTGGGGTCGGGCATCTGGTCGTAAAGCCGCTTGACGATGGGCGCCATCTTCTCGACGACGGTGCCGGCGACGATCATGAGATCGGACTGGCGCGGCGTGCCGCGGAACACCTCTGCCCCGAAGCGGGCGAGGTCGTGGCGCGCGTCCATCACCGCCATCATTTCGATGGCGCAGCACGCGAGGCCGAACTGCATCGGCCAGATCGACGACCGGCGGGCCCAGTTGATGACCGAGTCGACGGTCGTGGTGAGGACGTTGTCTTCGAATCGGTTGTCGACGAGACCCATTGGTCTAAAGCTTCCGTTTCTCCCTACGCCCAGTCGAGCGCCTTGCGCTGCCAGACGTAGAAGTACCCGATCACCAGGATCACGAGAAAGATCACCATTTCCACCAGTCCGAAGATCCCGAGCTTGTGAAACAGGACGGCCCATGGAAAGAGAAAAATCGTCTCCACGTCGAACACGACGAACAGGACCGCGATCAGAAAATACCGCACGGAAAAGCGCGTGTCGAACGCGAGCGTCGTCGGCTGGATGCCGGACTCGTACGGCTCGAGCTTCGCGGGATTGGGACGGCGGGTCTGGATCGCTTTCGCGATGAAAATCGTCGCCAGAGGCAGAGCCGCCGCCAACAGGCCCAGAATCAGAATCGGGAAATAATTGGCCACCTGGGCGGCCATTCTATCGGAGGGACCCGGGGAATCAACCCTTCTCGATCCCCTTCGACTGAACGAGGACGGACAGCTCCTCTCCCATTCCCTCCGGATCCACCAGCCGATAGGCGCGCCATCGTTCCGCGTCTCCCTGCGCGAACTCGAAGAGGCCCGCCTCGATCAGCCACCTCCCCTGCCGCGAGATCCCGGCGGTGACGAGACCCTCCGCTTCGCCGGCCTCCACGAGAACGTCCCAGTGCACGTGCGCGGTCAGGTCCACCTGCCCCGGACGCGAGAGCGGATCCCCGCGCCGCAGTCCCGCGAAGTGCACGGCGAGCGTCCCGTGGCGGCGCGCGCTGGCGTGGTAGAGGACGGGCGAACGATGGCCGTAGTCGAATGCCACGAGCCATCCCCGGCCGAGCGCGCGGGCGAGAGTCCGGTGGAGCGGCGCCGCGCCGAACGAGATCTCGCCGACCTGGCCCGGTTCGAGCGTCACGCCGAACCGCTCCAGGTGCTCCCGGTAGGCGTCGGGCGCGGGAGCGAGGCGCCACACGAAACCGTCCCCTTCGCAGTCGACCCGCAACTCCTGGAGGCCGCGCGAGGAGCCCGTCACGCGCACGACGGGCAGCGCGTCGTAGAGCTCGTTCGAGAAGATCCAACCCGCGATGCCGCCCTCGGGAATCTCCTTGGCGGACTCGACCACACGGAGAGGGCGCGACAGCCGCCGCTTCCCCAGGGCCTGACGCCCCGCCGCGCTGCGCTCGACGGCGGTGTAGCGCGTGCGCGATGAGACCTGAGGCGCCTGCGCCTCGAGCGCCGCCGCGAAGTCCTCGAGGAATTTCCCCTCGCCCGCGCCGACTTCGACGAAGTCGAGAGGCCCCTCCAGTCCGAGCGGTTCGACGTCGAGCGCGAACCGGCGCGCGATCGCCTTGGCGAAAGCCGGCGACACGTAGGGAGAGGTGACGAAGTCGCCGCGTTCGCCGATCGCGGCGCCGCGCGCGTAGTAGCCCTCCTGCGGATCGTAGAGCGCCGCGGCCATGAAATCGCGGAATGAGATCGGCCCCTCGTGGGCGATCCGCTCCCGGAGGCGATCGGTGATGGACACGGGAATGCTGCATTATATTTTCGCGGCGGATGCGAAGTCGCCGCTTTCGGGTCCGGCTCGCCTTCGCGATGGCCCTGCCGGGCGCCGTCGCGCTCTTCCTGGACTGCGCCTCGCGGCCGCGGGGGTCGCTGCCGACCCTCTCCGACTACTCGGACGGCGTTTCCGACTGGAGCGAACGGTTCATGGCCGCCTGGCGGAGCGGCGGCGACAGCGCCGCTTTCTTCACGCCTTCCTTCCGCTGGGAGGGCGCGCTTCCTGGCGAGAGCCTCGCCGCGGTTTCCTCGCGCCCGCCCCTCTCCCTCGGCATCTTCCGGGCGAAGGAGGGCGATTTCCCCCGAGGCGGTTCCATGGGCGGGCCTGGTGCCCGGGATGCCGCGGCGCTCTCCGGCGCGCTCTCCGCGATCCGCAGGAAGTTCGCGAGCCTCGGCAGGACGGAGGCGGTCCTCTTCGATTTCCGGCGCCAGGGCATGGAGCGGGAGGTCGTGCTGGGGATCCTTCTCACCGGGCGCGGCGCCGCGGGCGAGCTGCGCCAGGAGGGCGGCCGCATCCGCGCGCGCCTCGTGCCCGGGAAGGGAGGCGACTCCGGCTGGCGCATCGACTCCGCGCGACTCGTCGACTGGATGTCCGCATCGGCGTCGGAGCCCCTCTTCGAGGAGCGGGCGGAGGCCGCCGCGCTCGGCCGCGTGCACCGCGCGTTCCTTCCCAACGCCGCCCGGAACATCCCGATCCCGGGCGAGCACATGCCGCCCGGTGCGGCGGTCCTCGACTTCGACGGCGACGGGCGAGACGACCTGTTCGTCCCCGGCGGCGACGGCAACCGCCTCTACCGCAACCGGGGCGACGGAACGTTCGAGGACGTCACGGCGCAGGCGGGCGTCGCCGGCCAGCCCGGAGAAGCGGTGGGCGCGCTCGCCTTCGACTACGACGGGGACGGACGGACCGATCTCTACGTGACCTATCTCGAGCGGCCCAACCTCCTCTTTCACAACCGCGGCGACGGAACTTTCGAGGAGCTGGGCCGGAAAGCGGGTGTGGCGCTCTCCGATTACTGCACGTCCGCCGCCGCGATCGACTACGACCGCGACGGCAACCCCGACCTCTACGTGCTCGTGTACGGACCCCGCGACCGGGGCCCGAACATCCAGGCGAACAACGCGCCGCCGAACCACATGTTCCACAACAACGGGGACGGCACTTTCACCGACGTCACGAAGCAGACCCGCACCGGCGATACCGGATGGGGCCTCGCGCTCGAATGCGCCGACCTCGACGGAGACGGCTGGCCGGACATCTACATAGCCAACGATTTCGGCAACAACAGCTATCTCCACAACGAGCGCGACGGCACGTTCCGGAATCGCGCCGGGCGTGCGGGCATCCTCGATCCGGGATTCGGGATGGGAGTCGCGATCGACGACTACGCGGG
Source organism: Thermoanaerobaculia bacterium (assembly GCA_035631095.1). GTDB lineage: Bacteria > Acidobacteriota > Thermoanaerobaculia > UBA5066 > Gp7-AA6 > JALYUA01. The sequence goes on along the minus strand of DASQJK010000183.1, from coordinate 1,449 downwards.
AGACGGCCGGCTGTCCCTCTACGTCTCGAACTACTCGTTCCCGATGAACTGGTTCCTCCGGGACTCCCGCTATCCCATGCCCGAGTTTCCCTACTCGCTCGGAAGGCCCCTCGTCTGGCGCCGCCTCACCGCTCTCTCGCGCGGGTCCTCGCTCTTCCATCCCAGGGGAGACGGAACGTTCGAGCGCGCTTCGAACGAGGCGGGCGTCTGGGACACGTCGTGGTCGTGGGGATGCGTCGCGATCGACGCCGACATGGACGGGCGCGCCGACCTCTTCGTGGTCAACGGGATGGTGACGGGGAAGAACACCAGTGAGCGCGAGATCGACTTCTGGAACACGATGAGCGCGGAGTACAAGAAGTTCGAGAAGGGGATCGCGACGGCGGATTTCGGAGACGACTCGCTGTGGGGCCGCCCGCCGAAGCGCTTCTACCGGAACCTCGACGGAAGACGGTTCGCCGAGCTCGCCGCGGTGGCGGGACTCGAGTCGGACGCGAACCAGCGCGGGCTCGTGCTGCTCGACGTCAACGGCGACGGAGCGCCCGATCTCTTCGCGACGGGGTTTCTCCAGCGGCCGTCGCTCTGGATCAACCGGAACCCGTCGCACGCGCGCTCGCTCGTGGTGCGGCTGACGGGTGACCCGAAGGGCCCCGGGCCTTGGAGGTCCACGCGCGAGGCCCTCGGCGCCATCGTGACGGTGGAGGCGGGAGGACTTCGAAGGTCGCAGGTCGTCGCCGCGGGGTCGTCCTTTCTCTCCTCGAGCGCCCGGGAGCTCTTCTTCGGCCTCGGAGACGCGGCGAAGGCGGACCGGGTCAGCGTGCTCTGGCCGTCGGGACGGAGGACGGAGAAGAAGGACGTGCCGGCGGGGAGATTGGCGCTGGAGGAGACGGCACGCTGAAAAGACGCCCCCTCAGCCTCACTCTCCCATTAACCCGCCGCGTGAGTAGTCTCCCGACCGAAGGGAGGGAGGAGGCTCACGCGGCGGTCGCCGGAGCGGAGCGAGGGATTCGGCGCACGGTCGAGCGCGCATCCGCGCGAGCCGGGCGCCGGCGGCCGAAGGCCGCTTTCCCTCGCTCCGCGGAGGCGACGTATACTTTGGCGCCGTGCGCGCACGAGGACTGACCGCGGTGGCCCTGGGGGCGGTCCTCCTCGGGGCGGCTTCGTGCGGTCCCAGGACGATCGTGGCGCGCGTCGTCCCCCCGACCCCGGTGCCCGGGGAGGCGGTTCCCCTTACGTCTCCACCGTCCACTCCGAAGGTCACGCCGGTACCCCGCGCGACCCCGGCGCCCGCTCGCACCCCGGCGGCCACTCCGGCGGCGCCCGCGCCGGCCGGGCCCGTTACGGCGCCTCCGGCCGCGACGGCGGTTCCGACCGCGGCGGCTCCGGTTTCGGCGCCGGCGCCCGCGGCGACAGCGCCCGTGATGACGCAGACCCCGCGCCCCACTTCGA
>DASQJK010000182.1:0-3481 GCA_035631095.1 Thermoanaerobaculia bacterium | reverse complement strand
TTCGTCGTCGCCGAGCAGGGCGCGCGCGGCCCGATACACACGCTGGCTGTGCCGGTGGACGAGGATCTCGAAAACCGCCGGCTCTCCCGCCAGCACGCGATCGATCAGCTGCTCGTCCGTGAGCGCCTCGCCCAGGCGGGTACGGCCCGCGGGCGTCTTTCTCGGCATTCGACACTCTCCCGTCGACTTTACAGAGTGCGCTCGGGCTCCGGCGGTGACAAACCTAAAAACTTCTTCAAAGCTGTCACCAAAAGAGGTCCGGGGACTCTGTTGGTTTCAGGAGGTGTGCCATGGCACGCAAATGGGGGGTTCTCTCCCTGGTTCCCATCCTCCTGGTGGTTTTCTCCTGCCTCTCGGGACCTCGAAGCGTCCAGACCAACCCGGCGGTGGAGTCGGAGAAGAAGGAGGTGAGCCACCGGGACGACATCGAGGATTACTCCGACAAATTGCTCAAGGAAGGCCGGGAGGTCTTCCGCTACGACACCTTCGGCAGCGAGGAGTTCTGGGGCAAGACCCGGCTCCACGAGGCCATCCTCGGAGAGAAGCAGGGCGGCGTCGGCCCCGGGCTGAAGGCGGTCGATGCCCTCAAGGTCGGCCTCAAGGTCGACATCGGGAAGCTTCCCGCCATCCTCCGCGAGGTCCTGAAAAAGGGAAGCGTCAGCCTCGAAAAACCCGAAACCACCCTGGAGCTCCTGAAGGCCGACTCGGTCGTTGGCGTGAAAGCGTTCGTCGACAAGGGCAGCAAGAAAGTCACCGCGATAGGGATCACGTGCGCGTTCTGCCACTCCACCGTCGACGACTCTTTCGCGAAGGGAATCGGCCGCCGGCTGGACGGCTGGCCGAACCGAGACCTCGACGTCGGCGCGATCGTCGCGATGGCGCCCGACCTCGGGCAGTTCACGAGTCTGCTCGGCGTCGACGACGCGACGGTCCGGAAGGTCCTGAAGAGCTGGGGGCCCGGCAGGTACGACGCCGAGCTCGATCAGGACGGCAAGGCGCTTCGCCCGGACGGGAAGAGCGCGGCGACGGTCATCCCCGCCGCGTTCGGGCTCGCGGGCGTCAACGTCCATACGTACACCGGCTGGGGCTCGATCCCTTACTGGAACGCGTATGTGGCGATCACGCAGATGCACGGCAAGGGGACGTTCTTCGATCCCCGCATCCAGAACCATCCGGAGCAATTCCCCGTGGGCGCCAAGGCGCGCCTCGGAGACGTGCGCAACTCCCCGGACCTGGTGACTTCCAAGCTGGCGGCCCTTCACTACTACCAGCTCTCGATCCCGGCCCCGACGCCGAAGAAAGACTCGTACGACGGCGCCGCAGCGGAGCGCGGCAAAACGGTCTTCGAGGGGAAGGGCCGGTGCGCGAGCTGCCACGTTCCGCCGCTCTTCCAGGAGCCCGGGTGGTCCATGCATACCGCCGAGGAGATCGGCATCGATTCCTTCCAGGCGGGACGTTCGCCGGACAAGAACTTCTATCGCACGACACCGCTCAAGGGCCTCTTCGTCCGCGCGAAACCGGGCTTCTACCACGACGGCCGGTTCCCGGATTACGCCTCCGTCGTGGATCACTACGACCGGCACCTCAAGTTGAACCTGTCGGATCAGGAGAAGCGGGAGCTCATCGAGTACCTGAAGTCCCTCTGATCCGAGGCATCCGAAAAGGAGATTCGAAATGAAACGACGATTCACGACGATCACCGCACTTCTCGCGCTCGCCATCGGCCTCGCGGCCGGTCAGGCGCGCGCCGCTTCCAAAAGCGACGAGCTTCGCGCCGGCATGCGCAAGCTCTGGGAGGACCACATCACGTGGACCCGGCTCTTCATCATCAGCGCTCTCGGCGACCTGCCCGACAACGCCGCCACAACCGAGCGGCTGCTGCAGAACCAGACCGACATCGGAAACGCCATCAAGCCTTTCTACGGCGAGGCGGCGGGGAGCAAGCTCACGGCGCTCCTGCGGGACCACATCCTGATCGCGGCGGACATCGTGAAAGCCGCGAAAATCTCCGACACCGCGGCCCTGAACGCCGCGAAGGCCCGCTGGACGGCCAACGCTGACGAGATCGCGGCCTTCCTGAGCGGAGCCAATCCGAAGAACTGGCCGGCCGCCGACATGAAAATGATGATGCACGACCACCTGCAGGCGACCACGGCGGAGCTCGAGGCGCGCCTCAACAAGGATTGGAAGGCCGACGTCGCGGCGTACGACCGAGTCCACCAGCAAATCCTGAAGATGGCCGACGAGCTGACTGACGGGATCGTGAAGCAGTTCCCCGGCAAGGCGGCTTAGCCGGCAGAGACTCCGATAGAGTCGCCGGGTGATCCCGGCCCTCCGGGCCCGCTACAACGCGGCCTTCACGCGCGGTTTCTACGAGGAGTACGAGAGGCGTCTCACGGCGGAATGCGGGTTTCCGATCGAATTCCGGCTGGCCGAGACGCCTGTTTTTCTGCCGCCGGAGCTCCGCGACGAAATGGTCCGCGCGGCGCAGGAGATCTGGGCCGAGCTGATGACTCCGGAGAACCTGCGCCGGTCGGAGGCGGCGGTACCGGAGGAGTGGAACGTGCCGGGGTGCGATCCGCTCCCCCTATTCGCGCAGGCGGACTTCGCCGTGGTGCGGGAGGGCGGTCGGCTCGCGCCGAAGCTGATCGAGCTGCAGGCGTTTCCCTCTCTCTACGGATTTCAGCTCTTCCAGTCGGTCATCCAGCGCGACATGGCGCCGGGCGGCGAAGAGCTCGGCTGGACCCTTTCCGGTCTCGGGCGCGAGGGCTACGTGAGAGAGGTCGGCCGCGCGATCACCGCAGACGTCCCGGTCGAGAACGTCGTATTGCTCGACCTCGACCCGCCTCACCAGAAGACCGCCGTCGACTTCTCGTGCACGGAGAAGCTCTGGGGAGTCCGCGCGGTGGACGTCATGGCGGTCGAGAAGAAAGGCCGCGAGCTCTGGTACGACCGCGACCGACGGCGGACCAGGATTCTCCGGATCTACAACCGCCTCATCTTCGACGAGCTCGAGGCGAGCGGGGCACGGCTGCCCTTCGACCTCACGTCGCGGATCGACGTGTCGTGGGCGGGCCACCCGAACTGGTACTTCCGCTGGAGCAAGCACTGCCTTCCCGACCTCCGCCATCCCACGGTTCCCGAATCGCACTTCCTCTCGGACCTTCCCGAGACGCCGCGCGACCTGGAAGGCTGGGTGCTCAAGCCGCTGTTCTCCTTCGCGGGCTCGGGCGTGAAGGTCGACGTCACGCCGGCCGACCTCGCCGCGATCCCGCCGGAGCGGCGCGGGCAGTACCTCCTGATGCGGAAGATCGACTACGCGCCCGCGATCCCGACGGTCGACGGCGGCGCGTCGAAGGTCGAGGTCCGCGTGATGTTCGTCTGGAAGAACGGCGAGCCGCTGCCCGTCATCACCCTGGCGCGGCTGTCGCAGGGCAAGATGATGGGCGTCAACTACAACAAGGACAAGACGTGGGTGGGA
>DASQJK010000181.1:0-6002 GCA_035631095.1 Thermoanaerobaculia bacterium | reverse complement strand
ATGCGCCGGATCGAATCGGCTTCTCTCGCGATCGTGGGAGTCGGCGCGGTCGGGGCGGCATCCGCCGAGATCGCCGTCCGCGCGGGAGTCCGCCGCCTCACGGTGATCGACCGCGACGTCGTCGAGCTCTCGAACCTCTCCAGGCAATTTCTCTTCGACGCCGCGGACGCCGCGCGGCTGACGCCCAAGGCGGCCGCCGCGGCCGCGAGGCTCACCGCCATCGAGCCCGCCGCGCAGGTGCGAGGCGTCGTGGCCGATCTCGACCCCGCGAGCGCCGTCCGGCACCTCGAGGGGCACGACACGATCCTCGACGCGTCGGACAACTTCGAGACGCGGCTCCTCGTGTCGGATGCCGCTCGATCTCTCGGAGCTCTCTCCGTCTATGCGGCGTGCGTGGGCGAAGAAGGCCTCGTCGCGGTGTCGGCACCGGGAACCCCCTGCCTGCGCTGCTATCTCGAGGCGCTGCCTCCCGCCGGCTCCGGTCCGACGTGCGACACGGCGGGGATCGTGCCCAGCCTGCCGGTGACGGTCGCGGGAATCGCCATGACGGAGGTGCTGCGGGCCCTCTGCGGGGTGCAGACCTCTCGCGGAGTCCTCGCCTTGACGGCGTGGAGCGGCGGCTGGCGCTCGAGGCGCCTCTTCGAGGACGCGCGCCCGTCGGAGAGCTGCCCCGTGTGCGCGGATGGAAGGTTTCCCGCTCTCGAAGGTGAGGGCGCCTCGGAGGTCGTGAAGCTGTGCGGCCGCAGCGCCGTCCAGGTGGCGCCGGCCGCGCGCGAAAGGCCGGACCTGGACGCGCTCGAGCGCCGGCTCGCCCGGGTAGGAGACGTCCGGCGTTCGGAACACCTCCTCTCCGCGGACGTCGAGGGTGTCAGCCTCACCGTTTTCTCCGACGGGCGCTGCGTCGTCCGCGGAACGGGAGATCCTCTGCGAGCGCGCACGCTCTACGAGCGCTATGTCGGGCGCTGAAGGCACGGAACCGATGCGGCGCATACCGATCGACACTCTGATCTCTTCGCCCGAAGAGCTTCGCAAGCTCCGCGAGCTCCTCGCTCACGGCGGTGTGGCCGCGGTCCCGACCGAGACTTTCTACGCTCTCGCCGCCCACCCGTCGAACGAGGCCGCAGTACGCCGCATCTTCCGGACGAAGGGCCGCGACGACGGCAAGCCGCTTCCCGTTCTCTTCGGCGCCGCCTCGCAGCTGGAGGCGCTCGGGATCGTGGCGCCGCGCGGCCGGCTGGAGCACTACATGAGCATCTGGCCCGCGCCGCTCACCGTCGCCCTCCCGCTGCGCGCACCGATCGCGGCGTCGCGCGGCCTGTCGAGCCTCGCCGTGCGGCTGCCCGCCTCGAACAAGTTGAGGACGATCCTCCGGCTGGTCGGCCCGCTGACGGGGACGAGCGTCAACCGCTCGGGCAGCCCCGCGATGTCGGATCCCGACGAGATCGAGGAGCTCTTCGCCCGGAGCGTCGACGTGCTGATCGACGGCGGAAAGACGCCTGGCGGCAAGCCGTCGACGATCGTGGACGCCACGGTCGATCCCCCCGCCCTTCTGCGGGAGGGCGCCTTCGCCTGGCCGAGAGAGCGCTGAGAGCGGACGAGCGAGAGCTGAGAGCTGCCAGCTGAGCGCTGCCAGCTGTTGTACATTCCGCCTCCTCATGGGATTCATCAAGGAGCACGGCGGAGTCCGCCCGCGGATCGGGCAGCGCGTCTATCTCGCGCAATCCGCCGCCGTGATCGGCGACGTGCACCTCGGCGACGACGTGTCCATCTGGTACAACTCGGTCGTCCGCGGCGACTGCAACTCGATCCGCATCGGCGACCGCTCGAACGTGCAGGACAACTGCGCGATCCACGTCACCCAGGCGAAGTATCCGACCGTCCTGGAAGAGGAAGTCACGCTGGGGCACGGGGCGATCGTCCACGGCGCGATCGTCCGGCGCGGCGCGCTCATCGGCATCCGCGCCACCGTGCTCGACGGCGCGGACGTGGGCGAGTCGGCGTTCATCGGGGCAGGCGCGCTCGTCGCCCCGCGAACCGTCGTTCCGCCCCGAACGCTCTGGCTGGGCGCGCCGGCGCGGCTCGCCCGGCCTCTGACGGAGGAAGAGGTCGAGGACCTGAAGCACTTCCACTCGAACTACCTGGTCTACAAACGGGAGGCGGTGGAGGCGGGCGAGGAGTGGGCGCGGTGACTTCGGCGAAAGGCTTCCGCGCCGTCAAAGGGACACGAGACCTCTTTCCCCCGGAGAGCGAGATCTACGCCGCCGTCGAAGACATTGCCCGCGAGGTCTTCTCCTCCTGGGGATACGGCGAGATCCGCACGCCCATTCTCGAATCGACGGAGCTCTTCGCCCGCAGCGTCGGGGAGACGACGGACATCGTCCACAAGGAGATGTACACGTTTTCGGACCGGAAGGGCCGCTCGCTCACGCTGCGTCCCGAGAACACGGCGGGAGTCGTGCGGGCGGCGCTGGAGCGGGGTCTCGACCGACTCCCGCGGCCGCTGCGTCTCTGGTACACCGGCGAGCAGTTCCGGTACGAGCGCCCCCAGAAGGGCCGCTATCGCGAGTTTCGACAGATCGGCGCCGAAATGATCGGGGTGCCGGGCAGCGCGGCCGACGCCGAAGTGCTGACGATGCTTTTCGACTTCCTGCGGCGCCTCGGGTTCGCCGATCTCTCGGTGACTTTGAACTGCGTGCCTGCCGGCGCCGCTCGCGAGTCGTTCGCTTCCGCCCTGCGCGAGCACGTTCGCCCTCACGCCGCCCGTCTCGGCGAGGACGACCGCCGCCGCATCGAGGAAAACCCGCTCCGCCTGTTCGACTCCAAAGACCCGGAGACGCAGTCCGCGCTCGCCGAAGCGCCGCGGACGCTCGATTTCCTCGACGCCGCTGCGGCGGAGCACTTCGCATCGGTCAAGCGGATGCTCTCCGAGGCCGGGATTCCGTTTACCGAGAGCTCGGCGATCGTGCGCGGACTCGACTACTACACCGTGACGGTGTTCGAGGTCGTCTCCGCGGGTCTCGGAGCGCAGAACGCGATCCTGGGCGGCGGCCGTTACGACAACCTTTTCGCCGACATGGGAGGCCCCGGGCTACCGGCGGTCGGTTTCGCCATCGGCGAAGACCGTCTCGTGGAGGCGCTTCCCCGCGATCCGCGCGCGGCTCGGGACCTCTGGTACGTCCTCCCCGGATCCGCCGCCGAGTTCGCTTACGCGACTCTGGTCGCGCGCGAAATCCGCGCCTCGCATCCGGGCGCCATCGTCGAGACCGATCTCTCGGGCCGGGGGTTCGCGAAGGGCTTCAGCCGCGCGAGCCAATTGCTCGAAGGGGACGGCCACGCGCCGTTCCGCGTCTCTTCGGTGCGTGTCGTCTCGGTTGGCTCGCAGGAAAAGGAAGCCGGGACGGTGAAGGTGAAGGACCTCTCGAAGCGAACGGAGGAGACGCTTCCCCTGTCGTCCCTGGCGGGGCAGGGAGCGCTTCGATGACCCCTTCCCGCCAGCCGGCCGGGGACCTGCGCGCTTCCGACGCGGGCAGGAAAGTCCTGCTCAAGGGCTGGGTCGGGCGGAGGCGCGACCTCGGCGACTTGATCTTTCTGACCGTCCGCGACCGCAGCGGCACCGTCCAGGTTCTGTTCGACCGGGTCCGTTGTCCCGTCGACGCGGTCGCGGCGGCTTCCGAAGCGCGAAGCGAAGACGTCGTGGAAATCGAGGGCGAGGTCGCGCTGCGCGCGGCGGGACAGGGGAACCCCGATCAGAAGACGGGCGAGGTGGAGGTGGTCGCGTCGCGCCTCGAGTTCCTCGCCCGCTCGGACACCCCGCCGTTCTCGATCGAGGACCGGACCAACGCGGCCGAGGACCTGAGGCTCGAGTACCGCTACCTCGACCTGCGGCGTCCCGCCATGCTCGCGAACTTCGTCCTTCGGGACGAGATTGCGTTCCGGGTGCGCCGTTTTCTGCACGAGCGCGAGTTCCTCGAAGTCGAGACGCCGCTCCTGACGCGATCGACGCCGGAAGGGGCGCGCGATTTCCTCGTCCCCTCGCGCATCCACCGCGGGGACTGGTACGCGCTCCCGCAGTCGCCCCAGATCTTCAAGCAGATCCTGATGGTGGCAGGCTTCGAGAAGTACTTTCAGATCGCGCGATGCTTCCGCGACGAGGACAACCGCGCCGACCGCCAGCCGGAATTTACGCAGATCGACATCGAGATGTCCTTTCCGACGGAGGAAGACGTGATGTCCGTCGTCGAGCCGATGCTCGCGGACGTATTTGCCGCCGCCGGGATCGCCTGTGAGACCCCATTTCCGCGGCTCACGTACTCGGAAGCCGTGGAGCTCTACGGCACCGACCGCCCCGACCTGCGGTTCGGGCTTCCGCTCGCCGGCCTCGACACGGCGGCCGCGGGCTCCGGGTTCGCGCCTTTCGACGCGGCGCTCGGGAGCGGCGGGACGGTGCGAGGCCTGCGGGTCCCGGGGGGCGCCTCGCTGTCGCGCAAACAGCTCGACACTCTCGGAGAAGAGGCAAAGCAGCACGGCGCCCCGGCCCTGCTGTGGATCAAGCGCTCCGGCGGCGAAACCTCGTCTCCCGCGAAGAAACACCTGGATCCCGCGGCGCTCGAGCGGATCCTTTCGGCGGCGGGAGTCGCGGACGGCGATCTCCTTCTCATCGTCGCCTCGACCTCGAAGCGAACTTTCGCGGCGCTCGGAGCGCTCCGGCTGCGCGTCGCGCGCGACCTCGGCCTGATCGACGAAACGCAGTATCGCTTCTGCTGGGTGACGGACTTTCCGCTTCTCGAGCACGACGAGGAGGCCGGACGCTGGTTCGCGATGCACCATCCCTTCACGTCGCCTCGCGATGAGGACCTGGACCGCCTCGAGTCCGACCCGGGCTCGGTCAGGGCGCGCGCCTACGACGTGGTCTTGAACGGGACGGAACTCGGAGGCGGATCGATCCGCATCCATCGCGCGGACGTGCAGCGGCGCGTCTTCCAGGCTCTCGGGATCGCCGAGCAGGAGGCGCGGGACAAGTTCGGGTTCCTGCTCGACGCCCTGCGTTTCGGAGCGCCGCCGCACGGCGGCATCGCCTTCGGCCTCGACCGGATCTGCATGCTCGCCGCCGGGGGATCCTCGATACGGGACGTCATTGCGTTTCCGAAGACGTCCTCGGGCCTGGACCTGATGGCGAAGGCGCCGTCCGCAGTCGGAGCCGACCAGCTCCGCGAGCTCGGCCTCGCGCCCCCCGCGGCGCCGAAGGGGGAGTGACGGTCCCTGCCGCGCCTCGCCGCCTGACAGCCGGCGGCTCCGTGGTCACGATCGGACCCGGGCTGCTCGCGCGGGCGGAGGAGCTGCTGCCCTCCGCATCGGGGCGGTACGTCCTCGTGAGCTCGTCCGGCCCCCGGCGCGCCGCGGATCGCATCCGTGGGCGCCTGGCAGGGAAAGTGTTCTGCGACGTCGAGATCGACGACCGGGAACAGTCGAAGACGCTCGCGGCCGTCGAGCGCATCGCGGACGCCGCCCTCGCGGCGGGAGTTCGCCGCGACGACGCTCTCGTCGCCGTCGGCGGCGGCGTGGTCTCCGACGTGGCCGGGTTCGCGGCAGCGATCCTTCTCCGGGGCGTCGCCTGGAGCGCCGTCCCGACGACGACCGGGGCCATGGCGGACGCCGCCATCGGCGGCAAGACCGGCGTCGACCACCGGGAGGGAAAGAACCTTCTCGGCGCTTTCCATCCGCCGGCGGCCGTGGTGATCGACCCGATCTCCCTCAACGGCCTTCCCGAGCGTGAGTACCGGGCGGGGCTCGTCGAGGCCCTCAAAGCCGCGTGGATCGGGGACGCGGACCTGGCGCTCCGCGCCGAGCGGACTCTGCCGGCCGTCCTGGCTCGCGAGGAGGAGCCGCTTCTGGAGCTGCTCGGGGGAGCCGCCGCGGTCAAAGCGGGCATCGTCTCCGCCGATCCCCGCGAAAGCGACCGGCGGCGGCTGCTCAACTTCGGGCACACCCTCGGCCATGCGTTC
>DASQJK010000180.1:0-8638 GCA_035631095.1 Thermoanaerobaculia bacterium | reverse complement strand
GAGAGCCGCGCCTGGAAGAGTCCCCGGGTCAGGTACTCGAAGTTTTCCGCCCGCGGAAGGAGCGCACGGTTCAGGTCTTCCTCCGTCCCCCAGAAGCAGCCGTTGCCGGCGCCGTGCTTCGGGTTGCGCGTCATGAACCCGGGCGGGAGCAGGAAGGTCAGCCCGAGCGGCTCCGCGATGTAACCGCACGTGGCGGTGGTGAAGTCGGTCGGTGTCCAGCTCTCGGCGAGCGGCGGCGTGGACTGCTTCGCCGTGCCGGGGATCCCGGCGGAGACCGCCGTGGGAAAGATGGAGACGAGAACGAAGGCCGAAACGGAGACCACCACTCCGGCCCGCGTTCTCTTCATTCGGCTGCGGCCTCCATCTGTGCGCCTGCCTCCGTCATCCCCCGGCGTCTAGCTGCACCCGCTCGTCGCGCCGCAGTTCATGCACTTGTAGCAGGCCGCGCTCCTCACCATGATGCTTCCGCACTCGTGGCAGGCCGGCGCGTCCGTGCTCGTCTCGAAGGCGACCTTCGTCCCGTAGGACGAGGACGCGTCGTGCCCGGCCGGCGCGGAAACCGGCGCCCGCTCCGCCACCGACTGCTCCGTGACCGGCGCGGGTCCGTGACCCGAGCTGTCGCGCGAGATGACGCCGATCGCCGTCTGCTCTTCCGCCGTCAGGAACTTCGACCCCATCCACCGGAAGATGTAGTCGACGAGGCTCTTCGCCATCGGAATCTCGGGGTTCTTCGTGAAGCCCGCCGGCTCGAAGCGCATGTGGGTGAACTTGTTGACGAGGGCCTCGAGCGGCACGCCGTACTGGAGCGTCAGGCTGATCGCCGTCGCGAACGAGTCCATGAGGCCCGAGATCGTCGAGCCCTCCTTCGACATGCGCAGGAAGATCTCGCCCGGCTTGCCGTCTTCGAAGAGCCCGACGGTGACGTAGCCCTCGTGCCCGGCGACGTTGAACTTGTGCGTGATCGAGCGGCGCTCGTCCGGCAGCTTGCGGCGGAACGGCGTCGTGGCCGCGGCCGGCTGCGGCGCGACCGCCTTGCCGACGTACTCGAGCTGACCTCCGCGCTTCTCCGGATTCTTCGAGTCGGACATCGACGCCGCGGTGTTGAGCGGCTGCGTGCGCTTGCAGCCGTCGCGGTAGATCGCGATCGCCTTGAGGCCCTGCTTCCAGCCTTCCATGTAGACGCCCGCGATCTCTTCGGGGGTCGCGTCGGGCGGCATGTTGACGGTCTTCGAGATCGCGCCTGACAGGAACGGCTGCACCGCTCCCATCATCTTCACGTGGCCCATGTAGTGGATCGACCGCGTGCCGTTCAGCGCGCGGAACGCGCAGTCGAACACGGGAAGGTGCTGCGGCTTGAAGTCGGGCGCGCCTTCGATCGTGCCCTTCGCGTCGACGTACTCGACGATCCGGTTGACCTCGTCCTCCGCGTATCCCAGGCGGCGGAGAGCGAGCGGAACGGTCTGGTTGACGATCTTGATCGTGCCGCCGCCGACGAGCTTCTTGTACTTGACGAGCGCGAGATCCGGCTCGACGCCGGTCGTGTCGCAATCCATCATGAAGCCGATGGTGCCGGTCGGCGCGAGCACCGTGACCTGGCCGTTCTTGTATCCGAAGCGGCGGCCCCACTCGAGCGCCGCGTCCCACGCGTTCTTCTGCGCCTTGTAGAGGTGGCCCGGCACGCCCTGCGGCGGGATCTGGTAGGCGGCCTCGCGGTGCATCTGGATCACGTTCAGGAACGCGTCCTCGTTGGGCTCGTAGCCGGCGAACGCGCCGAGCTCCGACGCGATCTTCGACGACTGCAGGTATGCCTCGCCGCACATCATCGAGGTGATCGCCGCGGCGTAGGCGCGGCCCTCGTCGGAGTCGTACGCGTGGCCCGTCGCCATGAGGAGCGCGCCGAGATTCGCGTAGCCCAGTCCGAGCGGGCGGAACTTGTGGGAGTTCATGGCGATCGCTTCCGTCGGGTACGAGCAGTTGTCGACGAGCATTTCCTGCGCCGTGATCACGATGTCGCACGCGTGCCGGAAGCTCTCGACGTCGAAGGAGCCGTCCTCCTCGAAGAACTTCATGAGGTTGAGCGACGCCAGGTTGCAGGCGGAATCGTCGACGAACATGTACTCGCTGCACGGGTTCGACGCGTTGATCCGATGCGTGTTCTTGACGGGATTCCAGCGGTTGATCGTGGTGTCGTACTGCATGCCGGGGTCGCCGCAGATCCACGCCGCGTCGGCGATCTTGTCCATCAGCGCGCGGGCGCGGTGGTTGCTCGCGGGAAGGCCCGTGAGGACTTCCTTCGTCTGCCACATGCCGTCGGCCTCGACCGCTTCCATGAACTCGTCGGTGACGCGGATCGAGTGGTTGGCGTTCTGGTAGAAAATCGACGCATACGCCTCGCCGTTGAACGAGCCGTCGTACCCGGCGTCGATCAGCGCCCACGCCTTCTTCTCTTCGTTCGCCTTCGAGAGGATGAACTCCTCGATGTCCGGGTGGTCGATGTTCAGGATCACCATCTTCGCGGCGCGGCGCGTCTTGCCGCCGGACTTGATCGCGCCGGCGAAGGAGTCGAAGCCCTTCATGAAGGAGAGCGGGCCGGACGCCGTGCCGCCGGCGGACAGGCCTTCGCGCGATCCGCGGATCGACGAGAGGTTCGACCCCGTGCCCGAGCCGTACTTGAAGAGCATCCCTTCGGTCTTGGCGAGAGAGAGGATCGAGTCCATCGAGTCGCCGCAGCTGTTGATGAAGCACGCGGAGCCCTGCGGCTTCGGCTCGATGCCGACGTTGAACCACACGGGCGAGTTGAAGGAGGCGACCTGGTTGACGAGGATCGCCGTGAGCTCGTCGCGGAAAGCCTCGCGGTCCGCCGCCGTCTTGAAGTAGCCGCCCTTGTCGCCGTAGCCGGTGATCGTGTTGGCCACGCGCCCGATCAGCTGCCGCACGGACGTCTCCCGGTCCGGGCTGCCGACACGGCCGTGAAAGTATTTCTGGACGACGATGTTGGTGGCGGTCTGCGACCAGGACTTGGGGACCTCGACGTTCTTCTGCTCGAAGATCACCTCACCCTTGTCGGAGGTGATCCCGGCCGTGCGCAGCTCCCACTCGATCGCGTCGAACGGAGGGACGGTGGCGTCGGAGTATCGTCGGGTGAACGTCAGCCCTCGCAAGCCTCGGGTGGGCCGGTCGGAACCGGTCCCGTGTCCCGCCGCCACGTCGCGGCCCGCTGCCATCGACTTGTCTCCTCCCGCCGTTCCGGTCTCACGCTCCGTTGCGCTCATCCCGCCCCCCTTTTTCGCTCTTCACTTCATCGAATCCGATTGCGCCCACCTGCCCGATCCGACCCTGCCGCCCTGTCGGCCGCCCCGCGAAGAAAAGCTCGCGCCAGAGACTCGAAAACCCTTCCTCGGTGACCGGTTTCTGCCTGTTTTCGGATGTTTCTCGTACGATTCGAGAGTTGGACATCAGGGTAAAACCGGCGCGAAGGGCAGTCAAGGAAAAACACAACATGTTGTGGAAGCCCAGCAAAACGGCCCTTGGAATGGTGGCACGCCGATTGCTGTTTGTACGGTCGTGAACAAAAGATTTCCAGAATCCGGCCAGATTCGAGTGAAAGAAAAGTCCGTTTTCGAAGTGGACGATTCGCGCCTAGCAATCGGCGTGTTTTCGCGCCCGCTCCTCGAGATGGAGGCGAAGTACTTCCGCCAGGCCTGGGAGCGCGATCCGATGCCCGGTTTCGACGAGTTCGAGCTCGGCAAGGAGCGCATTTCCTTCGTGGCGCCGGCGGAGAACGTGCCGATCGCCTGGAAGTCCATCGACCGCCTGCTCGCCACGGCGAGCCGCGGCGTCCGCAAGGCGTCGTAAGAACCCCCGTGGGATAATGGGGGAAGAAACGCCCGTCGTCGGACGTTTTTTCTGAGGTTATAGAAGGAGATCCCGATGTCCTCGACGATCGACACGCCCCTGACCCCGATGACTGCGCCCGGCGAGGCGAAGCCTCTGCTCTCGCTGACGGATGCCGCGATCGCCAAGGTCAAGTATTTCGCGGAGACCATGCCGGACTCCCAGAACAAGCCCCTGCGGATCTTCGTGCAGGGCGGCGGCTGCTCCGGGTTCCAGTACGGCTTCACGTTTGACGAGCGCAAGGCCGATGACAACTACTGGGAGCAGGGCGGCGTTTCCGTCGTCGTCGATCCCCAGAGCGCGATGTACCTGAAGGACGCGACGGTCAACTACGTCGAAGACTTCCGGGGAGCCGGTTTCGCCGTCGAGAACCCGAACGCCTCCGGCGGTTGCGGCTGCGGGAAGAGTTTCAACGCCTAGAGCGTTACCCCGGTATCCTCGTTATTCGTAGCCCCGCGAAAGCGGGGCTTTTTTGTTCACTTCGAAGCTGCCGAGGCGATCGACTCGAGCTGCGCCAGGTGGTTTCGGTCGTGCCCGGCCTGCATGCGGATGATCGTGTCGATGCTCTCTTCGCCGCGCTCGGGGTGCATCGCGACGCGGGCGAGGACTTCGGGCGCGAGAGACCGGTAGTACGCGATATTGAACGGCCGGAGTGCCGCGAACGCGGCCACGGCGGCGTCTGCCGGGAGCCGGTCGTAGGGCCTCGCCCAGAGGTCCTGGTCGAAGGGCTGGATGACGTGCTGCTCTCCGTCGGTGGCCGCGATCTGGCGTATGCGGAACCCGGTGCCGACCTCGACGTCCGCGATGTGGCAGAAGACCTGGCGCGCGGTCCACTTGCCGGCGCCGAAGGGCCGCGTGAGGCCGCCGTCGCCGATCCGGCGGAAGAGGTCCTGCACGCGCCGGGGCGTGTCCGCCATGACGGCGAAGGGGTCCTCCCCGGCGACGACGCCGAGAAGACGGTTGCGGTAGGCGTTCATGACGGGAGAGGGTAGCCCATCCTGGAACAGGTCCTTCGCTTCAAAATGACAGGCCGGACGTCAGCCGATTCCACCAGGCCTTAGCGCCTCCGTATCTCCATCCATGAAGGCCCTGGTCGTTCAGGCCCCAGTCGTAAGGGAGGTACTCGATCTTCGTCGTTGGCTCGGCGACGAATGCGCGCGCGGGATCGGGCGCGTACAGCGAGAGGACTCCGCGCAGGCCGCCCTTTTCGCTCTCGAAATCCGCCGCGTTCCAGCGAAAGATGCTGGACACCCGCGCGCGGTGCTCCGCCGGCTCGAAGGAGTTCAAGTCCGGGCGCGCGAGCCACCTCAGCATCGCAAACGAAAGCTGGCTTCGCAGGCTGTCCGGCCGATAAGCCTCGCGCGCGAGCGGCGGACAGCTCCGCGCCGCGCACACGAGCGCGCCGTGAACCAGGAAACCCAGTTCAGGACGAAGCGTCCCGTGCTCGATGTCGTCGAGCGATACCTCTCGGCCGCCGACACGATGCCGGCGGGCCGTAAACGATTTCGGCAGCGCCTGGATGCTCTCCGTCGGATATCGCTCGAGGATCCACGAGATCGTGAGCGCGTTGTATGCGTTGACGAGGGCCGCCTCCTTGTCGCTCCCTTGCGCTTCGGGGCTGGGAGGGCGCGCGATCTGCGCCAGATAGCCGCGCAGAGCCTGCATGTCCGCGGGAGTGCTCTTCCAGCGGGCATAGTCGACGAGCCCCTTCGGGTTGACGTAGGCCCGCAGGAGCCGCGTCCACTCGGTGTGATCGATGTTTGCTGCGACGGCGACCGGGCCGCTTCCCCGCCCGCCGCAGCCGGTCGCACCGGCGAGGAGGAGGACGGTCCCCGCGAAGACGCACGCGGCCACGCGGCTCTTCGCGAGCTCGCGCCGCGCGAGCCGGGTGACCCATACGGTGACGAGCGCCGTCACCGCGAGCCCCATGCCGAGCGCGGCCCACTCCCACGGGCTGCGCACGCGGGTCCCGGCGGCCGCACCGACCGCCGCCTGTCCCGCCGCGCCGAGGGAGACATAGAGGACGGTCACCGGGAGCATGCCGATCCAGCTCGCGAGCAGATACGGCCAGAAGCCGATCGCCGTCACGCCGTAGAAATAGTTCGAGAGCGCGTAGGGAACGAGAGGAGAAAGCCGGAGGAGGAAGACGATTCGCCAACCCTTCGAGGCGACCGCCCGATCCACCGCTGCGAAGCGAGCGTTTCCAGCGGCCAGGGCCTCGACGCGCCGCCGGGCGAACTGGCGCGCGATCAGGAAAGCCAATGCCGCGGCGAGCGTCGAAACCACGGAAACGAGGGCGATCGCGGCCGGCAAGGGGTAGGTGAGGCCCGCCACGATGGTGAGCAGCCATACAGGTCCGAGCAGCAGGGCGGCGACGACGTATACGGCGGCGAAGAGAAGAGTCCCGGCAGCGCCGAGGTCCGCGAGCCGCGACTGAAACGCCAGCGCCCATTCGCGGATCGGAAGGAAGCGGAAGGCGGCCGCGAGCGCGATCAGAGCAGCCGCGCCGGCGAGCACCCTCCAGTTGAAGAACGACCGAGGCGCGCGAGAATCCGGCACGGGTTCATTGTAGGAGGCCGGCCGCATAGAATTCGTGACGCCGATGGAGAGACACTCGAGGATCGCTGACTTCGAGACCTTCTGGCCGTTCTACGTGAGCCAGCACCTGCGCCCGGGAACCCGCGCGCTCCACTTTGCGGGCACGACGCTCGCGCTGGTCCTCATCGGGACGGCAGTCGCGACGGCGCGCCCTGTCCTCTACGGGTGGGCGATGTTCTCCGGATACTTCTTTGCCTGGATCGGGCACTTCTTCATCGAGAAGAACCGGCCGGCCACCTTCCAGTACCCGCTCTGGTCGCTGGCCGCCGATTTCAAGATGTATGCGCTGATGTGGCGAGGCAGGATGGAGGCCGAAGTCGAAAAACTTACGGCCTTCTCCCGTGCGCCGGCTTCCTGATCTAGCCCTTCCGCCCCTTCCGCGCCGCTTCCAGCGTGTTCAGCGCATTCGAATCGCGCTGGAGGACGTTCTCTCCGTAGCCCTTCCGCGTGATGAAGTCGAAATCCACCTGCTGGTAGGGAACGCCCGCCGGCAGGCGCTCGCGGCGGTAGTGCCAGACCTCGCGCCAGTTCGCGGCCGAGTCGGTGATACGGCTGCCCGTCGCCCGATCCGCAATCTGAGCCTGCCTTCCGCCGCTCGTCTTGCCTGACGCCGTCGAAGCGTTGGCGGCCGCAATCGCCGACTGGGCGTCGCGCGAGCTGCCCGTCGACATCCCGGCCGCGTCGGAGGTGTCGTCACCGGTGCCGAGCGGCTTTCTCCCCACATAGGTCGGCGGTCCCAGCAGCACGAACACCATCCCGCGGTCGGTCATGCTCCCCCGCACCTCTCCCTGCGTGAAGGTCGCGTCCGCGTAGGCGACGCGGCGCTCGAACTCCTGCCGGAACTCGTTGTCTGGCGTCTCCGGCTTCGGGTCCCGCGAAGCCCAGAACTTCGTCACGAACTCGGATCGCGATACGGCATCGCTCGCCTTCGCCCACTCCCGTTTCTCTTCCGGCGTCATCAGGAACTTGACCGGCCCGTCGCCCCATGCCTCGTTGGGGGTCTCCGGCTTTGCCGCCACGTTCGGCCGGAAGCTCGCGTAGGAGCCGTCGATCGAAGCGGCCGTGGACTCTCCCGCGCCCGCCGGCGAGCCGAGCTCCTTCCTCGCCTCCTCGAACGACGCGACCGCTTTCTTCGGATACATCGAGGCGTCGATCGACGCGTTCGGGGCGAACCCGAGGTACTTCTGGAAGCTCGCGCGCGCTTCGTCCTTCCGGCCGAGGGCCGCGAAGGACACGCCGCGGTAGAACGCCAGCGGCGGCTCGACCTGCTTGCGCTCGGCTTCGTGTCCCGCCGCCGCGGTGGCGGCGTCGAGCGCGTCCAGAGTCTTCAACGCCTCGTCGTACGAGCCCGCCTTCACCTGCTGCTTCGCTTTCTGGAAAAGCTCCACCACCGACTCGCCCGATGCCGCCGGCGCGCCGAGAAGGCAGCACGCCGCCGCGGCGAGGGCCGCCGCAAAAAATTTCTTTCTCCGCATTTCTCTCCCCCTTGAGCCGTTAAGAGGACGCCCGACCGGAGCGCCTCGCGAATTCGAGAGTCGTGAGAGCCACGGGCTCGCGCTGCATCACGTTTTCGCCGTAACCCTTGCGCGTGATGAAGTGAAACACGACCTCCTTGTATGGAGCGGCCTGCGGCAGGCTCTCCCGCCGATAGGTCCAGGTCTCCATCTGGTTTCGGCTCGTGTCCATCTCGCTCGTATCTTTCAGCTTGCCGATCGTGTCGAGCGCGCCCGTCGGCGAGTTGTTGCGCACGTCCGATCCGTCTTCCGCCGCGGTGATCGGCCGGCGGCCGACGTTGTAGGGAGGACCGATCAGCACGAAAACCATGCCGCGGTCCGTCAGGCTACCTCGCAGCTCGCCCTGGCGGAACGCGCCGTCGGCAAACAGCACTCGCCGCTCGAACTCTTCGCGAAACTCGTTCTGCGGAGTCTCGGGACGGGGATCCCTAGACGCCCAGAACTTCGTCACGAAGGCGGAACGGTCCGCGTCGCCGCTCAGCACTTCCCACTCGCGTTTTTCGTCGGGGGTCAGCAGGTACCTCACGGGACCGCTCGCCCAGTCCGTTCCCGCGTCCCCGGCGGGAGTCAACGGATCCGGCCGGAACCGCTCGAAGCTCTCCTTCAAGGACGCCGGCTGCGACGAGGAGCTC
>DASQJK010000179.1:0-2351 GCA_035631095.1 Thermoanaerobaculia bacterium | reverse complement strand
AAAAGAACCAGAAGGCGCCGGTGTCATCCGTGAACGGAATCGCGACCCCGACGCCGTTCGCGGTCGCGGTCTGGAACGCCACCTGCACCTTGAAGCGGCCCTGATTCAGGCACAGAGTGTTCCGGTCGGTGGCGCAGCTTCCGATGGAGCCGAGCGGCGCCGGCATGAGCTGCCCGCGGATCGCTCCGCCGGGAAACGCCGTGTTGTGGACGTTGACGTAGAAGCCGCCGGGGTTGCCGACCAGCTCGCTCATGAGGGCCGGCGTGATCGTGGCGCTTCCGCTCGACACTCCGTTCGTAAACGGCTGGTTGAACGGGATGACGACCGTGCCGGAGGCGACCGTCGGGCCGCCCCGATGGATGTGCGAAGCCGAGACGTTGGCGAGATCCGGCGCGAGGATCACCCAGCTGACGGTATTCGTCGTCGTGTCCGCCGTCACCTCCGCGAATCCGACGGCCGTCGGATCCGCGGTGGGGATCTCGTTGGCCCCGAGCAGGGTGGCCGTGTACTTGAAAACGGTCGCCTCACCCTGTTCGGAAGGCTGCGCGACCGACGCCGAAACGAGAACACCCGCGAGAAGGACCGCCAGGAAAATGGTTTTCTTCATGACCTCTCTCCCTCTGAATGGTGGACGCCGGCCCGCTTGCCGGCCTAAGACCGATCGCAAACGAAAGGTATCGGCGCTCGTTGCGCTCGAAGCGGTCTTTGAGACAACGCTTAGGGGGACTTTTCGCGGCCGGCCGCTAGACTGGGCGAATGAGATTTCGCCTCGCGGCCGCGGCGGCGATCTTTCTGTCCGCCGTTTCGCCGCTCGTTGCCTCCTCCGCCGACCCCGCCGAGGACCTGCGGCATTTCGACTCGCTGCACGTGACGGCGTCGTCGGCCGCGGTGCGCGATTTCGTTCTCACGAGTGGACGCGCGACGATGACGCTGAAGTCAGGGTCGGTGACGCCGGTCCGGGCCGGCGACGAAGTGGTGGGCCTCTACTTCGAGGGCGCGGGTACGCTCGAGTACCGTTCGGAGGATCCCGTCGAGTTCCCCGTCGCCGAACGCCTGAACCGGAAAACGGCAGGGCTCGCCGCGGAGAAGAGCCCCAGGGCTCTCATTTTCCGCGACACCTTCGACCACCTCACGTGGCTCGCGTCGGGACGGCCGATTCCCGAGCTTCCCGCCAACTCGTCCGGACCTTCTCTCGAAGCGGCTTTCCGCAGGAGCGCCGACAAGACGCAGCGCATTCGGGGCGCGCCGCTTTCGCATCTCTTCACGCTGCAGCGGGCGAACGCCGCCGGAGATCCGTTCGTCGTCGCGCAGATCGAAGGAGGCAAGGAGGACCTCCGGTACGTCTTCGATGGGTTCGAACGCCTGTCCGAGAGTCTCTTCGCCCTGCGGCATCCCGAATTCGGCGACGCGGAGATCCGCCGGAACTTCGACCCGATCGTGCTCTCCGACCAGCCCGTCGCGCGCGACCGCCGCGAGCCCGTGCTGCCGTCGCTCGTCCTTACCGACGTTCGCCTCGAGCTGACCGCATCCGACGGAAATGAAGCGGAGCTCGTCGTGGACGAGACCTTCTTCCCGCAGCGAAGGCCCGCGAACGCCGTGCGACTCGACCTTCTGAGCGTCTCCTACGCGCGTTCCGGAGTCGCGGGGCTCGAGCGCCGGCGGCATCGCGTCCGGTCGGTGACCGATTCCTCCGGAAAGACTCTCGCGTTCTCCCATCGCAACGGCGACCTCGTCGTGGTGCTCGCGCAGCCGGCGCCTGCGGAGCAGCCGCTCAAGCTGCGTTTCCGGATCGAAGGGGATTACCTCGTGCGCCCGGGAGGCGACAACTACTGGATGCTCGGCGTGGAACCGTGGTTCCCGCAGCCCGGCCTGTACGGCCAGTACTACACGTTCCACGCGCGCGTGAAGGTGCGAAAACCTTTCGTCGCGTTCGCGCCGGGAGTCACCGTCGCGCGCGGCTCCGACGGCGACTACAACACGGTCGAGACAGAGGTCGACAAGCCGGTCCAGTTCGCCGTCGTCCTCGGCGGCAAGTACGAGTTCGAAGAGGAGAAGCGCGGCGGGATCACCGTGCGCGTCGCGAGCTACGCCGGGAAGAACTCGCGGGCGATCAAGCAGCTCACGAACCTCGCGTTCGGGGTCATCGAGTACTACCAGCGGTTCCTCGGCCCGTTCCCGTTCGCGGAGTTCAACATCCTCGAGATCAACTCGTACGGGTTCGGTCAGGCCCCGCCGGCCACGATGTTCATCACGCGCGAAGCGTTCAACCCGTACATCGGCGAGGCGAACCAGTTCTTCTCGTCCGGCGTCAACGAGCGGTTCGCCCACGAGATCGCGCACCAGTACTGGGG
>DASQJK010000178.1:0-4235 GCA_035631095.1 Thermoanaerobaculia bacterium | reverse complement strand
GGGCGCGACGATTTTCTTCGCT
Source organism: Thermoanaerobaculia bacterium (assembly GCA_035631095.1). Lineage (GTDB taxonomy): Bacteria > Acidobacteriota > Thermoanaerobaculia > UBA5066 > Gp7-AA6 > JALYUA01. The sequence continues at coordinate 4,213 of DASQJK010000178.1, read as the reverse complement.
CGCCTCTCTGCTGAGCGCCCAGCCGATGCCGCTACCGGGTCCCGCGCCGACAGGACCCGCCGGCGCCGAGAGGATCGATCCGCAAGGGGTCCTGCGCGAATGCGCGACTGACCCCTTTTGCGCGGATGCGCGACTGACCCCTAGGCCGGCTCCTAGGCCGCCTAGGCCGTCCGCAGTGTCTGCATCGGGTCGGCGGACGTGGCTCTTCGGGCCGGGAAAAAACAGGCCGCCGCGGCGACAGCGAGGAGAACCGCCGCGACGGCCGCGAACGTCAACGGATCGGTCGGGCGTACTCCATAGAGGAGGCCGTTCAAGAGCCGCGAGAACAGGAGCGCTCCCGCGAGCCCGATCCCGAGTCCGATGGCGACGAGCGACATTCCCTGCCGGAGCACCATCGTCAGCACCTCGCCGCGCTGAGCGCCGAGCGCCATGCGGATTCCGAACTCGTGGAACCGCTGGCTGACCGAGAACGCGATGACGCCCATGATCCCTGTTGCGGTGATCACGAGGGCGAGGAGCGCGAACAGGGCGAGGAGGAGCGCGGTCAGCCGCGGCGACGATAGCGAGTTCGTGCGCATCTGCTCGAGGGTTCGGAAGTGGTCGACCGGCTGATCGGGATCCATGCCGTGCACCGTGTCCGAGACGATGCGCGACATGGCCATCGGGTTGGCCACGGTGCGCAGGAGGATCGTCGACGAGAGGGTCGGGTACTGGAGCAGGTGGAGGTAGATCTGGTCGGTGGGAGCGGCGGCCAGCTCGTACTGCTTCACGTCTCCGACGATCCCGACGATCGTCAGCCACGTCTTCCCCTGGTCGAAGGAGATCCGGTGTCCGATCGCTTCCTTGCCGGGCCAGCGATGGTTCGCCATGGTCTGGTTGATGAGCGCGACCAGGTCGTTCCCCTTGCGATCCCGGGAGTCGAATGTGCGCCCGCGAAGCAGGGGCACCTGGATCGTCTTGAAGTAGTCCTGGCTCGCCTGCTGGAAGTCGGCGCGGGGGAGCAGCTCCTGCTCGGTGACCGCCGGATCTCCCTCTATCTGGAACTGTCCGTTCGCGGCTCCGGGGCCGTTGCCATCGTTCAGAGGGAAGGTTCCCGAGATCGACGCCGAGACCACGCCCTGCTCGCTCTGCAACCGGCGCAGGAGCTGCTCGTGGAACGCGAGCCGCTTGTCCGCCGTGTCGTACTTGGTGAAATTCAGGTCCATCCGCATCGTGAGCACGCGCTCGGTCTGGAAGCCGGGATCGACCCGCTGCAGATTCCAGAGCGAACGAACCATGAGTCCCGCGCCGATCAGGAGCACGAAGGAGATCGCGACCTGCGCCACGATGAGGAGGTTCCGGACCCTGTGACGGCCGCTTCCCGCCGTGGAACGCTCGCCCCCCTCGTTCATCGACGCGGCGAGGTCCTTCTTACGGGACATCACGGGGATCAGCCCGAGGGCGACCCCGGTGACGACGGAGATGACGAGCGTGAACAGGAGCACGGGCGCTTCCATGTGGATCTCGCTCGCGCGGGGCGTGAAGCGCGTGGCGAAGGAGATCAGAAGATGGAGGCCTGCCCGGGCGAGAAGGAGCCCCAGCGCGCCGCCGAGGAGCCCGAGGACGGTGCTCTCGGTCAAGACCTGGCGGGCGAGCCGCTTTCGGTCCGCGCCGAGGGCGGAGCGCAGCGCCATCTCCCGTTCGCGCCGGATCAGGCGGGCGAGCGACAGGTTCGCGACGTTGGCGCAGGCCAGCAGGAGCACGAGCCCGACGGTCGACAGCAGGATCAGGAAGGTGGGCCGGGCGGTCTTCGTCATCTCTTCCCGCAGGGAGACCGGAGTCACGAGAAAGCCGCCCTTGGGATACGCATCCGGGTACTCGCGGGCCAGGCGGCCGGCGACTCCGTTCAGCTCCGTGCGGGCCGCGGCGATCGTCACCTCCGGCTTCAGCCGCCCGAACACCGTCAGCATCCGCCCTCGCCGGTTGTTTTCGAGCCTGGGGTTCGAGCGGAAAGGGCACGCCGACACGGGCATGTAGAGGTCGTTCTCATTGGGGTAGCCGGGAATCGGGGGAAGAACGCCTATCACGGTGTGCGGATGGTCGTTCATCGCGAAGACACGGCCGACTACCTTCGGGTCGCCGCCGAAGCTCCTCATCCAATAGGCGTACGACAGCACGAGCACCGCTTCGGCTCCGTGCGCGTCCTCGCCCTTGCGGAACGTGCGTCCGAGGATCGGTTTCACCCCGAGCACGTCGAAATAGTTCGCCGAGACGACGGCGGTCTGCACGCGCTCGGGCTCCTTGCGGCCGAGCAGCACGAACCACATGGAGTGGTACTCGACGAGTCCCTCGAAGCTCTTGGTCTGCGCCCGGAAGTCGGCGAGGTCGAGCGGCGAAAAGCCGGCGTTCTGAATGCTCGCGGCCGGCGCGTCCGCCTGCAGCCGGACGAGACGCTCGCCTCCGCCGTAGGGGAGCGACTGGAGGAGCACGCCGTTGACGACGGAAAAGATCGCCGTGTTCGCGCCGATGCCGAGCGCCAGGGTCAGGATCGCGGCGAGCGAAAACGCGGGGTTCTTCCTCAGCGCGCGAAGGCCGAAGCGAAGGTCCTGGAGAACAGTCTCCAAGAAGTGCGCGGTGCTCTGATCGCGGACCTCGTCCTTGAATCGTTCGACCCCGCCGAAGCTCTTCATCGCTTCCCGCCGCGCCTCCTCCGGGGCCATGCCCCGCTCGAGGTTCTTTTTGACCTCCATCTCCAGGTGGAAGCGCATCTCCTCGTCGAGCTCGCCCTCGGGCGGTTTCCCTCGCAGGAGGCTGCGGACGGCGCGGGTCGGGTTCGTCATGGGGTCCTCCTTCTGACTGGGTGCTAGGCGGTCGCGAGCACCCGGGCGACGGCGGCCGAGAAGCGCTCCCAGCTCTCCGTCTCTTCCGTCAGCTGCCGGCGTCCCGCACGCGTCAGCTCGTAGAACTTGGCGCGCCGGTTGTTCTCGGAAACCCCCCACTCCGCTTTGATCCAGCCCTGGTTCTCGAGCCGGTACAGCGCCGGGTAGAGGGATCCCTGATTCACCTGGAGGACATCCTCGGAGAGCTGCTGGATTCGCTGGGAGATGCCCCACCCGTGCATTGCCCCCGGGGAGAGGGTCTTTAAGATCAAGACGTCCAGTGTCCCCTGCAGGAGATCGCTCTTCGCTTCGGTCATGCGGCTCCTCGTGTTTGGCCGGAGTGTCCGTCCGCTCCTGTCGAATGTCAAGGGGAAGTACGGGGGGCGGAGGGGAAGGTTTTGCCTTAAGAGGGAATCGGGTGATCGGGTGATCGGGGGATCGGGTGATCGGGTGATCGGGAGGAAATTTGCGGGGTTGCGCCAGCCAGGAAGGGAGCTATACTCCAGCCATCCAGAAAAGCTTTGGCGGCGTTTTTCCTTCCCCGGGCGGGGAAGGGTCTGGCGAAGCTCCGTCGCCGGCTGACTACCGACTACCGACTACCGACTACCGACTACCGACTACCGACTACCGACTAACCCTCACAACCGGCAGCAGTCCTTCGGCTCGGTGAACATTCCGTCGCCGATCACTTCGCTCGTCTGGACGTGGAGATAGGACGCGGCGCCGTCGTTTCCGGACACGGGCACGCCATTGCGGCCGCACTTGGGGCAGCGGTCGACTCGACCTTCGACCGGCGTATCGGTTCCGACGGGCAGGCGCGTGAAGTCTTCGACGGCGAACATGACGGGTGAGCGCCATTGCAAGGGGCGTTCCCGTTCATTCCCCTCTCCGTGCGCGGGTCGTAAGATCGGCGCGATGTCGAGCGAGCCCGCGTTTCTCTTCGACGGGCCTGCCGGTGCGTCGCGCACGGTGGTGCTCGCGCACGGCGCCGGGGGTCCGATGGACTCGCCGTTCTTGAACGATTTCGCGGCGGGCCTCGCGGCGGAGGGGCTGCGCGTCGCGCGCTTCGAATTTCCGTACATGCGCGCCCGCCGCTCCGGCGGAAAGTCGGGAGCACCGGACCGCGAGCCGGTCCTGCGCGACGCGTGGCACCGGGCGATCACGGCGCTCGGCGGAGGCCGCAGCCTCGTGATCGGCGGCAAGTCCCTCGGCGGCCGCATCGCGAGCATGGTCGCGGACGAGGCGGACGTCGCGGGCCTCGTCTGTCTCGGGTATCCCTTCCATCCGCCGGGCCAGCCGGACCGGCTGCGGACGAAACATCTCGCGGCGCTTCGCACGCCGGCGGTCATCCTCCA
>DASQJK010000177.1:0-2086 GCA_035631095.1 Thermoanaerobaculia bacterium | reverse complement strand
CCGGCCGAACCTTTCCGAGCTCGCCGAGCGCTACCCGACGCGCACGTTCGCGCAGCGCAAGCAGACGCCCGCCGAGCAGACGAACGCGGAGAGCTACTACTACCTCAAGCAGATGGCGGCGAAGACGCCGATGGTCGTCGTCCTGACCGACGGCGAGCAGATCCACGGCTGGATCGAGTGGTACGACAAGCACTGCCTCAAGGTGAACCGCGAGCGCGGCCCGAACCTGCTCATCCCGAAGGCGTCCATCAAGTATCTCTACAAGGAGAGCGAAGCGGATGGCGGAGGGATGACGCGAGGAGGGAGCGGGAACCGCTGATCGTTGATCGGGCGGATCGCGACGATCGGGTGATTGCGTGATCGGGATCGCCCGATCACCCGATTCCGCTATCGAGCGCCTCGCCCGCTCAAAACCGCCGGCACGGTCTTCAGAAGAATCTTCAAGTCGAGCATCGGCGACCACGTGTCGATGTACTTGAGATCGAGGGCCATCCATCGGTCGAAGTCCACTTCGTTGCGGCCGGAGACCTGCCACAGGCACGTAATCCCGGGGCTCATCGAGAGACGCCGGCGCTGCCAGGGCTGGTAGCGCGAGACTTCCTCGGGAAGCGGCGGGCGCGGGCCGACGAGGCTCATGTCCCCGCGGATCACGTTCCAGAGCTGCGGCAGCTCGTCGATCGACAGCCGGCGCAGTACGCGGCCCACCATCGTGAGCCTCGGGTCCTTCGATACCTTGAAAACGGGGCCCGTCATCTCGTTCAGGTGCGAAATCTCGGAGAGACGCTGTTCCGCGCCGGCGTCCATCGTGCGGAACTTCAGCAGCGTGAAGTGCCGGCCGTTCAGCCCGCAGCGGGTCTGCCGGAAGAAAATCGGGCCGGATGACGTGAGGCGGATGGCGATCGCGGCAAGCAGCTGGATCGGCAGCGTCAGGATGAAGAGGAAGACCGACAGCCCGAGATCGATCACGCGCTTGACGACGAGTTGAGTGGGGTTCGAGGGCGTGGTCGTGAAGGACAGGAGCGGGATGCCGTCGAGCTCTTCGAGCACCGGCCGCGCGAGGACGTGCGGGAAGATGTCGAGAGAGACGTGGGCCCGCACTCCGTGCCGCTCGGCGACGAGCAGGGCCTCTTCGTACGCGCCGAGCTTTCCCTTCTCGATGACGAACACGAGCTCGTCGACGACTTCTCTTTGGAGGACCGACTCGAGGTCCGTGATCTTGCCGAGCGCGCGCCAGCGGTTTGCGCGGCGGATCTCTCCCCCGTTGTCGTCGTCGAGATAGCCGAGCACGCGGAACCCCCAGTGCGGGTGAGCCTCGAGGAAGTCGGCGAGCTGCGCGGCCTTCTGCCCGGTGCCGACGAGGAGCACCGTTCGGAAGTTGTAGCCCCGCGCGCGCACCCATCGCGAGACGAGCCGGAGGGCCACCTTCTCCGTGGCGAGAAACGAGAAGTTGACCACCGCGAACACGACGAGGAGCCAGCGGCTCACGAAGTCGAGCCTCAGGCCGTAGACGACGAGGGCAAGGATGGCGGTGCCCCCGAAGGCGACTTTCGTCGCGGACCAGATCTCCTCGGCGAGCGGCAGTGTCCGGTGGCTCCGATAAAACCCCGCCGCGTAGAGCATCACCGGCCAGAAGGGAAGGATCAGCGCGAGGAGGAAGAGGTACCGGTCGAACGGATGAAGCGGGTTCGGGAAGAAGGTGGGCGAGATCCTGGTCAGGACGACGTGCCGGATGACGTAGGCGACCGGCAGGGAGAGCGCCGTGAGAGCGAGGTCTCCAGCCAGTACCCCCAGGGCCACCGCGCGCGCTTTTTGTTTCAGCATCGATACTGCCCGGCGGTGCTGTCTCCGCGGACCGGCCGGATCTTAAAAGATGCCGCCGCGCCCATCAAGAACGGCTTCGTACTGGTCGGTGACATCATCCCAACGATACCGTTCTTTTGTCCGCGCTCTGGCCCGCTCTTTCCATACGGACTGCCGCCCCGGATCGTCCAGAACCTCGGTCAGCAGACGGGCCAGGGACTCAGGGCGCCGCACATCGAACGCAAGACCCGCGCCGCCCGCAACCTCCTCATTTTCGGGCGACTGG
>DASQJK010000176.1:0-30869 GCA_035631095.1 Thermoanaerobaculia bacterium | reverse complement strand
CCAGGACGAGCTCCACCCCCCACGCATCCCCCCGGGACAGCGACAGGACGCCCGTCGCCTCGAGGTACTTGAGCGGCTCGATCGGTACGTAGGCGGGCGGCATCGCCAGCCGGATCCGCGAGAGGCGGCGCGCTCGGTTGGGGTGCTGGAACACGGGGTCGGACTCGGCTTTCCCGAGATGCACGGCGTTGGGATCCGGGCTCTCCGCGGAGCCGGGATCGCGGGGGCTGATGAAGAGAGAGGGACTCCTCGTGTCTTCGCGCGGCGTGAGCATCTCGATCGAAGCTCCCGCGGGAAGCCACGCGGGAGCAATCGACCAGGTCGGGAAAGGCAGAGGTGTCTCCGGCGACTTGGTCCTCCGCAGCCCGATCCCGACAGGGCACCAGCCGCTCTCGCGCCAGCGCATGCGGTTCCTGAATTTCTCTGCCGCTTTTTCGGAGCCGGGCGCGATCGATACGCCGGCGTCGGGCCACATGAGCTCGAGGAACGCGTTCGGGAATTCCACCATGACCGACGCCGTGCCCTGACCCTCGTGCCGGTTCACGTCCGGAGACACACGAAGTCCGATCCGCTCGAGCGCCTCTCGCTCGGGCGCCTGGGGAGTGACCATGATCCAGACGTGGTCGAGCTCGAGCCGGGGCGGGGAGGGAGCCGCTCCAGCGTCCGGGGGAGCGACGAGCAGTTCCAGAGCGCAGGCGAAAACGGCCGCTCTCATGCCCGGGATACGCGCCGAGGATCTCGAGGTTCCGGGCCGCGCATCAGTCCTCGCGGATGAAGAGCTCCACCGCCTCGTTGCGCGCGGCGCCGCGCAGCCGCGTCAGGCGCCTCGCGAGCTCGGCCGTCGCCATGCGGTGGCAGGGAAGGCAGAGGGTCCGCAGATTCTCGAGGCCGCAGCCTCCGCCGCCTTCCGCGACCGGGACGATGTGGTCCGCCTGCCAGAGCGTTCTGCGGATCCGGAGGACGGTCCGCCCACCGCAGACCTCGACGGCGCTCTCGAACCCGAGAGCGAGCGCGCGCGCCTCCTCGATCACCTCGGGCCGTGGCCGGCGCCGCCGCAGGTTGCGAAGGCGGCGGAGCAGGTCCTCGGTGTCCCGCCCGCACCCGGCGCACCGTCCGCGATCGCGCTCGAAGACGCGCTCCCTCGCGGCGCTCGGAGACGTTCGCACCCGCAGCGAATCGACGCACTCTTCCGAGCAGAAGGTCCTGCGGGGACGGCGTACGGCGCCGCCGCATTCGCGGCAGAGTGGATGACCGTCGGCGTCGGCCCGGCGAGGGCGGTCGGCGCCTCGGATCGACCGGCGGAAGTGCACGTGGCGGACTAGCGTCCGACCTCGTAAAAGCGTGCGGGCGGCCGGGCCGTGCCGGCGATGTGCAGGTTGGCCCAGGTGACCATTTCGCGCATCAGCGGCAGCAAGTCGCTTCCACGCGGGGTCAACCGGTACTCGTAACGAACCGGCCGTTTCTGGTACGCCTTCTTCTCGACGATGCCTGCGGCCTCCAGCCGGCGGAGGCGGTCGGCGAGCAGGTTCGTCGGGATCCGCTCCGTCGACGCCGCGAGCTCCTTGTAGCGGACCTTCCCGAAGAAAAGGAGGTCGCGGACGACGAGGAGAGTCCATCGATCACCGACGACGTCGAGCGCGTTCGCGATCGGGCACTTCGACCGTTCCGAGAGGGGCAGGAGGCGCGCGGAGGCAGTCACAGGAAGAGGTTAATCGTGTGACTTGCAAAATGCAAGTGACAGCGATAGGGTCGCCGCAACGAAAGGAGACCGTCATGCCGAATCCCGCCGCCGCTCTTCTCGCCGAGCTCGATCGCGAGGCGCCCGCCACCAGGAAGGTCCTCGAGCGTGTTCCCGCCGAAAAGCTGGAATGGAGGCCGCATTCCAAGTCGATGAGCCTCGGGCAGCTCGCGAACCACGTTGCGCGTATCCCGGGCAACATCTCCCGCCTCGCGCAGGGCGACGGCTTCGACGCGTCTCAGTCGAGCGGTCAGCCTCCTCAGCCCGATGCACAGACGGACTTCGCGGCGACGCTCGATGCGAGCCTCGCCGAGTCGCGCGAGATCCTCTCGAGGCTCGACGAGGACTCCGCGAAGCAGCCATGGAAGATGAGCTTCGGCGAGCGTGAGGTCTTCGCGATGCCCCGTCTGCAGGTCCTGCGTACGATGCTCCTGAACCACTGGTACCACCATCGTGGGCAGCTGACGGTGTACCTGCGTCTCCTGGACGTCCCCGTGCCGGCCGTTTACGGGAGGAGCGCGGACGAGAACACGCTCGCGGGGCACGCGGACTAGCTCCCGGCATCCTCCGGGTCGTCTCCGAGCATCTCGTCGACCGCCCGCTCGGCGTGGATTCGAGCGGTGTCGAGGAGAGGAACGGGGCTTTCGGCTCCTCGGAGAACGAGCGGCAGCTCGGTGCCGCCGAGGACCACTCCATCGATGGCCGACCCGGTCCGCATGCGCTCGATGATCGCGAGCAGGGCCTCCCGCGTCTCGGCGCGGAAGACGCCGTGGATCAGCTCTCCGACGTACTTTGCGTGGATGAAATCGGCGTCCTCCTCCCGGGGCACGACGATCTCGATCCCGGCTCGCGCAAAGGCCGGCTCGTAGAACCCGCCCCGCATCGTGAAGCGCGTTCCGAAGAGTCCGACCTTCCTCATCCCTTGCGCCGCGGCGTAGTCCGCTGCCGCTTCGACGATGCTGATCAGCCGCATCGGCGATCGGCTCTGCAGCTCGTCGAAGACGATGTGCGGAGTATTGGCGGCGAGAAGAGCGAGGCGCGCGCCCGCTCGCTCGAGCCGAGCGAGCTCCTCGGCGAGCCACGCAGTCAGCGCGGCGAGCTCGCCGGCGCCGGTCAAAGCGAGCAGGCGCTCGACGTCGATGCTGTTGATCAGCAGAGCCGGGTAACCCTCGCCCGGCCGCCGGCGGCGCCAGGCGGCGATGATCAGGCGGTAGTACTCGATGGTCGATTCGGGCGCGATGCCGCCGATGATCCCGAGGAGCTTCATTCCCGGGATTATTGCGGGTAGAACCAGGTCCACTCGCGGCGCGGGGCCAGTCCACTTCGGAGGATGGCGCGCGATGTACAGTGATGGAAACGTCTCCGACGCGGGAGGGCTCGATGAGGGGGGCCGCGGTCGTTTACGCGGGACTGCTCACCGCCGCCATCGGCGTCGTGCTCCTCATCCGGCCCGCGAGAAGTCTCGGGATCTCGACCAGACGCGGGGCGGGGGTCGTCGTCGCCGTTGGGGTCCTGCTCGCCGCCGCGGGCGCCTCTCTTCCCGCCCGGGAAACACGGGTTTCCGCGGCCGAGTCGCGCCTGGACCGCTTCGTGCCTGTCTGGCAGTTCCAGGAGCGGCACGAGATCCGGATTGCGGCGCCTCCCGAGCGGGTCTTCGAGGCGATTCGCCGCGTGCGCGCCGACGAGATATTTCTCTTCCGCACCCTGACCTGGATCCGGCGCGGAGGGCGAAGCCGGGCGCCCGGCATTCTCGACGCCGCAGGACGCGAGTCCCTCATCGACGTCGCGATCCACAGCACGTTCGTCCTTCTCGCCGACGACTCTCCGCGCGAGCTGGTCGTCGGCACCGTGATCGCCGCCCCCGCGGGAACTCGACCGAAACCGGCGGCGGAGCTCTTTCTCGCCCCGCCTTCCGGGCTCACACTGGCGGCCATGAATTTTCTCGTCCGTCCCGACGGGGATCGCGGCTCGATCCTGACGACCGAGACACGGGTATTCGCGAACGGCGCCCGGGGACGGCGGCGCTTCGCGGCCTACTGGCGGGTCATCTATCCGGGCAGCGCCTTGATCCGGAGAATGTGGCTGCGCGCCATCCGCGCGCGCGCGATGGAGGCGGGCAGTGCGTGACCGCTCCCGGAGACGCCGGAAGTGGAGGCTGTGGCGGCCGACGCTGAGGCCGCGGCCGGGCCGCAGGCTGCCTCCCGAATTGCGAGTTCAGAACGTCGGCCGCCTCGCGGCCGGTTTCGCGGAGGGCGTTCGGGACCCCGGGTTCTCGATCCTGCTCCGGCGCATCGACGAGTCGCCGATGCTGGAGGGGAATCGGATCACCGCGTTCTTCAACGGGCCGGCGACTTTCGAGGCGATGCGGGCGGCGATCGACGACGCGCGCCGCATGGTGCTCCTCGAGTCGTACATCTTCAAGGACGACGCCACGGGACGTTCGCTGCTCGAGGCGCTCGGCCGGGCGGTCGACCGCGGGGTATCCGTTCGCGTGCTCGCCGACGCCTTCGGTTCGATCGCGACGCGCCGCGATTTCTGGAAAGAGATGCGGGAACGCGGGATCGAGGTCCGACTGTTCAATCCGCTGTTTCCCCAGCTCTTCCTGCAGCCGTTCCGCGACCACCGGAAGATCCTCGTGATCGACGACGAGGTCGCCTTCACGGGAGGGATGAACATCGGAGACGAGTACGGCTCGGGGCCGTCGGCGCACGGCGGCCCCTGGCGGGACACGCACGTCAGGATCGACGGGCCCGCGGCGTGGGGAATGACCATCGTGTTCACCGAAGCATGGAACGCCGCCGGAGGCTCTCCCATAGGCCTCGAACCCCTGGAGCCTCAGACCGGCCCGGTATCGGTGATGGTCCTCGATTCCCGGCCGTTCCGCGGAACGGGGGAAATCGCTTCCGCGTTCGCCGCGGTGGTCGCGGCGGCGAAGAAGCGAATCTGGATCACCAACGCGTACTTCGCGCCGCGGCGTCGCGCGGTCGAAGCCCTGGGGCTCGCGGCCGAACGGGGTGTGGACGTCCGCATCCTTCTTCCCGGCAAAAGCGACGTTCCGATCGTGCGGCACGCCGGCCACGGGCACTACGCGGGCCTTCTCCGGCGGGGCGTGCGGGTGTTCGAGTACCAGACGGCGGTTTTGCACGCCAAGACCGCCGTGGCGGACGACTTCCTGTCCCTCACGGGATCGAGCAACCTCGACTTCCGGTCCTTCCACTTCAACGCGGAGTGCAACGTCGTGATTCTGGACGGCGAGGTCGGGCAGATCTTCGCCCGGGCATTCGAGACCGATCTCGCCCAGTCGGTCGAAATGACGCGAGAGGCCTGGTCCCGGCGGCCCCTCCTGCACAGGGTGGGCGACGCGCTGGCGCGAAGCCTCGGCCCGGTCCTGTAACGGACACTCGCCGCCTCCGGCCGAAGATATTCTTCGGGGCATGTCCGCAGCGGCGGTTCCTGAGACCGCGCCCCTTCTCGGCGGAGAGCGCCCGGCCGGCGGAGGCGGGGAGCGGCGCTCCATCGTCGATCCGGCGAACGGGGAGCCGATCGCCTCCGTGGTGCAGGCGACCCCGGAGGACGTGGACCGCGCCGCCAGGCTCGCCGACGCGGCCTGGCGAAGCGACTGGAAGCGGCGCACTCCGAAGGACCGCGCCGCGATCCTCTTCCGGCTCGCCGCGCGGATCCGCGAAGAGGCGGACGCTCTCGCGCTGCTCGAGAGCCGCAATACCGGCAAGCCGATCGGCTCCGCGCGCGGAGAAGTCCTCATGGGCGCCGACTGCTTCGAGTTCTATGCCGGCGCCGTCACGAAGTTCGGCGGCTCCACGATCCCCGTCTCGGCGCGCGGAGCGAGCGTCACGTTCCGCGAGCCGCTCGGGGTCTGCGGCCTGATCGTCCCGTGGAACTTCCCGTTCGCGATCGCCACCTGGAAGATCGCGCCTGCGCTCGCCATGGGCAATACGGTCATCGTCAAGCCGGCGAGCGACACTCCGCTCTCCGCCCTGCGCCTCGGCGAGCTCGCGCTCGAGTCCGGAGTTCCCCCGGGGGCTTTCCACGTGCTGCCGGGTCCCGGCGAGACGGTCGGCTCCGCCATCGTGTCGCATCCGCTCGTCCGCAAGATCTCCTTCACGGGATCGACGGAAGCGGGCAAGAGCGTGATGCGGCTCGCGGCCGACGGGATCAAGCGGATCTCCCTGGAGCTCGGAGGAAAGTCGGCGTGCCTCATCTTCGAGGACGCCGATCTCGCGACGTGCCTCGAGTCGGCGCTCTGGAGCGTCTTCGACAACGCGGGACAGGACTGCTGTGCGCGGTCGCGCTTCCTCGTCCAGCGGCCGATCTACGACAGGGTGGTCGCCGAGCTCGAGCGCATGGCGAAGGCCATCCGCGTCGGAGACCCGCTCGCCCCGGAGACGCAGATGGGGCCGCTCATCACGCGCGCGCACCGCGAAAAAGTCCGTGGATGGATCTCGATCGGTGACGCGGAGGGAGCGCGCCGCGTGACGGGCGGCGAGGCTCCCGCGGACTCGAAGCTCGCCAACGGGTCGTTCCTGGCGCCGGCGATCTTCGCCGACGTCGATAACGCGATGCGGATCGCCCGCGAGGAGATCTTCGGCCCCGTCGTCTCGGTGATCCCGTTCTCCGACGAGGCCGACGCGGTCGAGATCGCCAACGCGAGCCGCTACGGGCTCTCCGGCTCGCTCTATACGCGGGACCTCGGGCGGGCCATGCGCGTCGCCCGCGCGTTCGAGACGGGGGTCCTCTCCGTCAACAGCAGCCGCAGCGTGTTCCTGGAAGCGCCGTTCGGCGGCGTGAAGGAGAGCGGCCTCGGCCGCGAGCTCGGGCTCGCCGCGCTCGAGCACTACACGGAAACGAAGACGGTCTTCTTCTCGGAAGATTGACGATGGATCGAGATCGCGCGCTTCCCGGACGCCTCACCCGCGAGGAGCTTCTCTCCGCGATCCGGGACGGCGCCGTCGAAACGGTACTCGTCGCGCTCCCCGACTGGTACGGGCGCCTGCTGGGCAAGCGTCTGACCGGCCGGTTCTTCGCGGAGCAGGTGGCGGAGCACGGCTGGCACGCGTGCGACTACGTGCTCGCCTGTGACATGGAGATGGACCCCGTCCCCGGCTACGCGTTCACCAGCTGGGAGAGCGGGTACGGGGACATCCGGTGCGTGCCGGACTGGACCACTCTCTGTCTCGCCGCGTGGCTGCCGAAGACCGCGCTCGTCCTCTGCGACGCGGTGACCGAAGAGGGCGCGCCGGTGGAGGTCGCCCCGCGCCGGATCCTCAGGCGCCAGGTGGAGCGCGCGGCGAAGATGGGGCTTCTCCCGCGGGGCGGCGCCGAGCTCGAGCTCTACCTCTTCCGCGAGACGTACGACTCCGCCCGCGCGAAGCGCTGGACCGATCTCGCTCCCTTCGGCGGGTACATCGAGGACTACCACCTCCTCCAGGGCACGCGGGAGGAGCCGGTCGTCGGCGAGCTCGTCCGCGCGCTCGAGAAGAGCGGGATCCCCATGGAGGGCAGCAAGGGCGAGTGGGGTCCCGGGCAGCAGGAGCTGAACGTCGAGTACTGCGAGCTCGTCGAGCAGGCCGACCGCAACGTGGTCACCAAGCACGCCGCGAAGGAGATCGCCCACCAGAAGGGGCTCGCCGTGACCTTCATGGCGAAGTGGGACGAACGCTACGCGGGAAGCGGCCTCCATCAGCATCTCTCGCTCTGGGACCCAACGGGAAAGAAGAACGCATTCGCCGGCGGACGCGGCGGCGCCCCCGAGGCACCCGGCTCCGAGACCTTCCGATTCTTTCTCGGAGGGCTTCTGGCGCACGCGGCGGAATTCACGGCGCTCTGGGCGCCGTCCGTCAATTCCTACAAGCGCTTCCAGAGCGCGTCCTTCGCGCCGACCACGATCGCGTGGAGCGTCGACAACCGGACGGCGGGCATCCGCGTCGTCGGCGGCGGAGAATCGCTCCGGATCGAGTGCCGTATCCCGGGCGCCGACGCCAATCCCTACATCGCGTGGGCCGCGACGCTCGCCGCCGGTCTCGCGGGAATCGAGCGGAGAGTCGAGCCGCCGGCGCCGTTCCGCGGCGACGTCTATGCGGCGAAGTCCCTGCCTCGCGTCCCAGGCAATCTCCGTGACGGGATCGCGCTCCTCGAAGAAAGCGGGCTGGCGAAGGAGGCCTTCGGCGAGGAGGTCGTCTCGCACTACCTGCATTTCCTCCGGACCGAGCAGCGGAAGTTCGACGAGGCGGTCACGAGCTGGGAACGCGCCCGTTTTTTCGAGAGAGGTTGAGGTCCGTCCATGAGGCTCGAAAACAAGGTGGCCATCATCACGGGGGCGGGAAGCGGCATCGGCCGTGAGTCCGCGCTCCTCTTCGCCCGCGAGGGCGCCCGGGTCGTCGTGGCCGAGGTCAACGACACGGCGGGCCGTGCGGTCACAGCCGAGATCGAAGCCGGAGGAGGCAAGGCGCTCTTCTTTCACGCGGACGTCTCGACCGCGAAGGACGCCGAGGCGATGGTGCTCGCCGCGGAGATGACCTGGGGGCGGCTCGACGTTCTCTTCAACAACGCGGGGATCTTCCCGGACCGCGACGGTTCCGTGGTCGACACCGACGAGGAGACCTGGGATCTCGTCATGCGGGTGAATCTCAAGGGTGTCTTCTTCGGCTGCAAGTACGCGATCCCCGCGATGCTCCGCGCGGGCGGCGGGAGCATCGTCAACACGGCGTCGTTCGTAGCGCTGATGGGCGCCGCGACGCCGCAGATCGCGTACACCGCGAGCAAGGGAGGCGTTCTCTCGATGACACGCGAGATCGCCGTCGAATTCGCCCGAAAGGGAATCCGTGCGAACGCGCTCTGCCCCGGCCCGGTGGACACGCCCCTCCTTCAGGAGCTCATGTCGGACCCCGCGCGCAAGGCTCGCCGTCTCGTCCACATCCCGCCGGGCCGCCTCGCAAAGCCCACGGAGATCGCGCAGGCGGCGCTCTTTCTCGCGTCAGACGAGTCCTCCTACGTGAACGGAGCGACGTTCACGGTGGACGGCGGGATCACGGCCGCGTACGTGACACCCGAGTAGACGCTCGCAGTCTGACGGCGAATGACACCCACTCGAGAAGAGGTTCTCCGCAGCGACGAGGAGGATCTTTCCCGTCTGGGCTACGCGCAGCAGCTGTTGCGCGAGATGGGCGGGTTTTCCAACTTCGCGATCAGCTTCTCCGTCATCTCGGTGCTGACGGGGGCGGTCCTTCTCTTCGGCTACGGGCTGAAGCTCGCCGGGCCGATCATCAATACTGCCGGGTGGCCGGTCGTGAGTCTCTTCACGCTCGCCGTCGCCGCCAGCATGGCCGAGCTCGCGTCGCTCTACCCGACGGCGGGCGGCCTGTACTTCTGGGCGTTTCGACTCGGCGGCCGCGGCTGGGCGTGGACGACCGCGTGGTTCAACATGATCGGGCAGGTCACGATTACCGCCGGAATCGACATTGCCGCGGCGATCTACCTGATCGGGACGGCAACGCGTCTCCTCGGATTGCCGCCCGATGCGCGAGTGCCGCTCTTCGGAGCCGTGACGAGCTGGGGGTTCCAGCTCTTCGTCATGGTGGTGATCCTGATCCCGCAGGTCGCGATCAACGTCTTCGGAATCCGGCTGACCTCGAAGCTGAACGACTTCAGCGTCTGGTGGCACATCGCGGGAGGGGCGCTCATCGTGCTGCTGCTCGTCTTCCTCGGGACGCAGCACAACCGCGCGGATTTCCTGACTCGGTTCGCTCCCGTCGTGACGCCGCTCGAAGCCTCCTCCGCGAAGCTCGACGACGGCCGCGTCGCGCCCGCCGTTCTCGTGGGTGACCACGCGTTCCGTTCCCCGCTGTTCGCTCTGTTCCCCTCGCTCACCGGACTGTACGCGGCGGGCCCGTTCGCGCTCGCATTCGTCCTGGGCCTCCTCCAGGCGCAGTGGACCTACACGGGCTTCGACGCGTCGGCGCATGTGGCGGAGGAAACCGTGATGGCGCGCAAGAACTCGGCATGGGGGGTCTTTCTCTCCGTCGCCGTGTCCGCCGCGTTCGGCTGGATCCTGCTCGTCGTCCTCACGTGGTGCATCCCGGGCGGGGACGTCGCGAAGACCGCGGCGGATCCGTACCCGGTTCTCTACATCGTGGACCACAACCTGCCGCGCGCTCTCGCGAACGTCGTCGCCGTCGTCATCGGCGGGGCGATGTGGCTGTGCGGTCTTTCGTCGATCACCTCGATGGGGCGCATGTGGTACGCGTTTGCGCGCGATGGCGGGATGCCGGGGTCCGGGTTTCTGAGGAAGATCCACCCCCGCCTGCGGACTCCCGTGCCCGCGATCCTCGTCACCGCGACGCTGGCGGTGGCGATCTGCGTCTACGCGGCGGGCGTGCCCGTCGTCACGTCGATCAGCACGATCGCTCTCTATCTCGCATACGGCATCCCCATCCTCCTCAATTTGAGGAACCGGCTCCGGCGGCGCGGCGAGTTCGCGACTCCCGAGAACGCCGCGTGGAGCCCCGGCCGCTTCGCGCCGATCCTGAATGGCGTGGCTGTGCTCTGGGTCGGCTTCATCGCCGTCGTTTTCTGTCTTCCCCCCAATGAGCTCGTGCTCTGGACGATGCTGGCCGTCTGTCTGGCACTCACTTTGTACTGGGAAGGCTCCGCGAAGCGGCGCTTCCGCGGACCCGTGAGCGGCTGACGCGGGCGGGGAGGAGCATGCTCGATCAGGCAGAACGGGAGCTCGTCCGCGCGGTCGAGAGCCGGCTCGACGAGGAGATCGCTTTTCTCCGCGAGGTGGTCGACCTCGACAGCGGAACCCTGAATCTGGCGGGAGTCCGCGAGGTCGGCGGCCGTTTCGCGCGGGAGCTCGGCCTTCTCGGGTTCTCCACGCGGTGGGCCGACCTGCCGTCGTCCATGGGCCGCGCGGGTCACCTGGTCGCGGAGCGGCCGGCGCCGGAACGCCGCGGTATGCGGGTGCTTCTCCTCGGTCACCTGGATACCGTTTTCGAAGGAGCCGGCCATCGCTTCGCGAGGACGGGGGAGCAGGCGCGCGGCGCCGGAATCACGGACATGAAAGGCGGCGACGTCGCGATCGTCTTCGCCCTGCAGGCCCTGCATTCGGCGGGAGCGCTCGAGCGCGCGGCGGTCCGGGTGATCCTGACCGGCGACGAGGAGAATCCCGCGCTGCCCGGTGAGGTGTCCCGCGGCGAGCTCATTCGCGCGGCGGCGGAGAGCGACGTCGTGCTCTCGTTCGAGACCGACTCGGGACGGATCGCCATTGGACGGCGCGGCCTGACGAAGTGGTCGCTCGAGGTGTCGGGCGCTCAGGGCCACTCCGCGTCGATCCTCCGGCCGGCGCTCGGCGCGGGAGCCGTTTACGAGACCGCACGAGCTCTCGACGGGTTCCGGCAGGCTTTCTCCGGGCACCCGACCGTGACCGTCAACCCGGGGATCGCCCTCGGAGGAACCCGCGTCGAGTACGACCCCGCGGCCGGCAGCGGCTCGGCCGCCGGCAAGTTCAACATCGTCGCGCCGCGCGCCTGCGTTCGGGGAGACCTGAGGTTCGTGTCCGACACGGAGCGCGAGGAGGCGAAGGAACGCATGCGCGCGATCGCGGCGGCCAGCCTGCCCCGGACCGGTTCCCGCCTCGAATTCGAGAACCTGGCGCCGGGCTGGCCCGCCACCGAGGGAAATCGCAGGCTCCTCGCGGTCGTCGACGCGGTCAGCCGCGACCTGGGGCAGGGTCCCGCCGCAGCCGACGACCCCGCCTCGCGCGGGTTCGGAGACATGAACTTCATTGGCGCGGCGATTCCCGGGATAGACGGCCTCGGCGTGAGCGGGGTGGGGGAGCACAGCCCTTCCGAGACGATGGACCTCGGTTCCCTCGCGCCCTCCACGGCCCGCGCCGCCGTGCTGATCGGGCGGCTTCTTCGCATGGAGGAGTTGCCGGGCCTATGATCCACGGGTGATCGGGCGGGATTCGGGAAGACCGGCATGCCAGACGCGCTGAAGATCGAACGGATCGGCCAGGCGGGCATTCGCGTGCACGAGCTGGACCGCGCGGTCGCCTTCTACCGCGACGTGCTCGGGCTCCAGTTCCTGTTCCGCGTTCCCAACCTCGCTTTCTTCGACTGCGGCGGGGTCCGGATCCTTCTCGACGTCGTCACCGATCCAGAGTTCGATCATCCGAGCTCCGTCTTCTACTTCAGCGTTTCGGATCTGCCCGAGCAGCACGCCCGGCTGCGCGCGCACGGGGTGGAAACCGTGACGCCGCCGCACAAGATCGCGACGCTCGGCGACCGGGAGATCTGGATGGCGTTTTTTCGGGACCCCGACCGCAACGTGCACGCCCTCATGAGCGAGGTGCCGGTAGCGGCCGGATCGGGTACAAAGGAGGAGACGTCGTGAAGAGAGTCGATCTGTCGTTCCGGGAGTTCGGCTTCATCGTGGCCACCCGCGCAGCCCTGGCCGCCGGGATCGGGATTCTCGCGGGCGGACGGTTGAGCGGCCGCGACCGGCGCAGGGCCGGCGGGATCCTTCTCGCCGTGGGGGCGCTGACGACTCCCGTCGCCGGTTACCTGCTTTTCGGCCGCGGCCGCCGGGCCGAGGGCCGATAGGCGCACGCAACTTCAGTCGCTCCTTACATTCCGGATTTTTGCTCCGTAAATTCGGAGTCCTCCGAACGGGAATCCGGTGAATCTCCGCGCGTTTTCCTGCGTACAGATCTAGGTGCCGGTTCCTCTTCCCGCAACCTTGCCTCTTCGCGCGCGGTTGATAGGCTAGGAGGCCCCAGCACATGTGGCCGCAGCCCCCCTTCCCGGCGGGGTGGCGGACAACGGAGGAAGGGATTTCGATGAAAAAGCGGATGATTCTGATGCTCGTCATCGTCGCGGTCTTCATCGCCACGATCGCGGCAGTCAAGACGCGGCAGATCAAGACGGGAATGAAGCAGCAGGCGGCTTTTCAGCCGCCTCCCGAAGCGGTCACGACGGTCGTCGCGAAGCGCGAGGACTGGCCCGCGACCTGGAACGCCATCGGGTCGGTGACGGCCGTTCAAGGGGTCACCGTCAGCGCCGACCTGCCGGGGATCGTCGAAAAGATCCTCTTCCAGTCGGGACAGTCCGTTCCCGCCGGCTCCGTCCTCGTCCGCCTCGACACGAAGCAGGAGCAGGCCCAGCTCGCGGCCGCGGAAGCCGCCCGCGATCTCGCGGAGCTGAACCTGAAGCGGGCGAAAGGACTCGTCCAGCAGGGGATCCAGGCGCAGGCGGACCTCGACCGGATCGCGGCCGAGCAGAAACAGGCCGAGGCTAAGGCGGGAGAGATCCGCGCGACGATCCAGCGCAAGACGATCCGGGCCCCGTTTGCGGGCGTCCTCGGGATCCGTCAGATCAACCTCGGCCAGTATCTCGAAGGCGGAGCCCCCGTGGTTTCCCTTCAGTCGATCCGGCCGGTTTACGTGAACTTCTCCGTTCCCCAGCAGGAGCTCGGACCGCTCAAGGTCGGATCGCCGATCCGCGTGACGGCCGAGGGCGCCACCGGGATCGCCGAGGAGGGACGGGTCACCGCAGTCGACGCGGTCATCAACGAGGCCACTCGAAATGCCCAGGTGCAGGCGACCTTCACGAACGCCGACGGCAAGCTGCGGCCGGGCATGTTCGTGAGAGCCAACGTGGGCCTCGGTTCGGGCCAGACCGTCGTCACCATTCCCACGTCAGCCATCAAGTACGCGCCGTACGGCGATGCGGTCTTCGTCGTCGAGGAGATGACGGGGCCCAAGGGCGACAAGTACCTCGGAGTGCGCCAGCAGTTCGTCAAGCTCGGGACTTCCCGCGGAGACCAGGTGGCGGTGCTATCGGGGATCAAGCCGGGCGAGACGGTCGCCACCTCGGGCGCCTTCAAGCTTCGCAACGGGGCCGCCGTCAAGGTCAACAACACGGTCCAGCCCGGCAACAACCCGGCGCCCAAGCCCGAGGACAGCTAAATGAAACTCACCGATCTCTTCATCAAGCGGCCGGTCCTCGCGATCGTCGTCAACCTCGTGATCCTGATCGCGGGGGTTCAGTCGATCCGGTCGCTCTCGGTCCGCCAGTACCCCCGCAGCGACACCGCCGTCGTTCAGATCTCCACGGTGTACGTCGGCGCCAACGCCGACCTCGTGCGCGGATTCATCACGACGCCGCTCGAGCGCGTGATCGCGAGCGCCGACGGCATCGACTACATGGAGTCCTCGAGCGCGCAGGGCATCAGCACGATCACCGTCCACCTGAAGTTGAACTACGACGCCAACGCCGCCCTGACGCAGCTCCAGGCGAAGGTCGCCCAGGTGAAGAACGACCTTCCTCCGGAAGCCCAGGCCCCGGTCATCGATCTTCAGACGGCGGACTCGCAGTTCGCCGCGATGTACATCGGCTTCGCGTCGAAGGACCTCGACCAGAACCAGATCACCGACTACCTGACCCGCGTCGTCCAGCCGAAGCTCTCGGCCGTCTCCGGCGTGCAGCGGGCCGACATCCTCGGCGCGCGCGTATTCGCGATGCGCGTGTGGCTGAAGCCCGAGAAGATGGCCGCGCTCGGAATCTCGCCCTCGCAGGTGCGCGACCTGCTCGGCAACAACAACTATCTGTCGGCGCTCGGCAGCACCAAGGGATCGATGGTCTCCGTAAACCTCGTGGCGAACACGAGCCTACAGACGGTCGAGGATTTCAAGCAGCTCGTCGTGAAGGAAGACAAGGGCAACGTCGTCCGGCTGTCGGAGATCGCCGACGTGGTCCTCGGGGCGGAGGACTACAACCAGGAGGTCCGGTTCAACGGGCAGACGGCGACCTTCATGGGAATCTGGGTCCTGCCCACGGCGAACTCGCTCGACGTCGTGAAGAGCGTGCGGCAGGAGCTGAAAGAGGTCCAGGCGCAGCTCCCTGCGGGCATGACGTCGGGAATCCCCTACGATTCGACTCTCTACATCGACAAGGCCATCAGCGAGGTCCTGAAGACGCTGACGGAGACGCTCGTCATCGTCATCATCGTGATCTTTCTTTTCCTGGGGTCTTTCCGGTCGGTCCTCATTCCGGTGGTTGCGATACCGATCTCGCTCATCGGCGCGGTGTTCCTCATGCTGATCGCGGGCTTCACGATCAACCTGCTCACGCTGCTGGCGATCGTGCTCTCCGTCGGTCTCGTCGTCGACGACGCCATCGTCATGGTCGAGAACGTCGAACGGCACCTCCACATGGGTCAGAAGCCGTTCCAGGCGGCGATCGCCGCGGCGCGGGAGCTGCGCGGGCCGATCATCGCGATGACGATTACACTCGCCGCCGTCTACGCTCCGATCGGCCTGCAGGGCGGCTTGACGGGGGCGCTGTTCCGGGAGTTCGCCTTCACGCTCGCCGGCGCCGTGATCGTGTCCGGCGTCGTGGCCTTGACGCTCTCGCCGATGATGAGCTCGAAGCTGCTCCGCGAGGGGGACACCGAAAAGGGTTTCGCCGGGTTCGTCAACCGCCGGTTCGATTCGGTGCGGCGGCGTTACACGAAGATGCTGACGAGCACGCTCAACTACCGGGCCGTGGTGTTCGTCCTCTGGGGGATCGTCACGCTGCTGATCGTGCCGTTCTACATGTTTTCACAGAAGGAGCTGGCGCCGACGGAGGACCAGAGCGTCGTGTTCGGCATCGTCCAGGCCGCCCCCAACGCGACGCTCGATCAGACGAAGCTGTTCACGAAGCAGGTCAACGACGTGTTTCAGTCGTTCCCCGAAACACAGGCGACCTTCCAGATCACCTTCCCCACGGGCGGGTTCTCGGGCATGGTCACGAAGCCGTGGGACGAGAGGAAGCGGAGCACGCAGCAGCTGCAGCTGCTCGTCGCGGGCGGCGTCTCGAAGATCCCCGGGATCCGGGTGATTCCCCTGGTGCCTCCCGCGCTGCCGGGCAGCGGCAGCTTTCCCGTCGACTTCGTCATCTCCTCGACTGCGGACCCGCAGCAGCTCGCGGATTTCGCGAACCAGCTCGTTGGCAAGGCTTTTCAGAGCGGGCTCTTCATCTACGCGGACTCGGATTTGAAGTACGACCAGCCCCAGACGGAAGTGGTCTTCGACCGCGACAAGCTTCGCTCGCAGGGCGTCGACCTCGCGCAGGCGGGCAAGGACCTCTCGACGCTGCTCGGCGGAAACTACGTGAACCGGTTCAGTGTGCAGGGCCGCAGCTACAAGGTCATTCCGCAGGTCAAGCGGTCGGAGCGGCTGACACCCGATCAGCTGTCGCAGATCTACGTGCGCGGGTCCAACGACAAGCTCGTTCCGCTGTCGACCTTCGCCACGCTCAAGACGACGACGGAACCGCGGGAGCTCAAGCGCTTCCAGCAGCTGAACGCCGTCCGGATCCAGGGAGTCATCCCGCCGGGAGTCTCGCTCGTCACGGCGCTCTCGTATCTCGAGAATGAGGCGAAGAAGATCCTGCCCCAGGGCTTCATCATCGATTACGCCGGCGAGTCCAGGCAGGTCCGTACCGAGGGCGGGAAGTTCCTCGGAACGTTCCTTCTCTCGGCCATCCTCATCTACCTCGTTCTCGCCGCGCAGTTCGAGAGCTTCCGGGATCCCTTCATCATCCTGGTCGGTTCCGTGCCGCTCGCGCTCTCCGGGTCGCTTCTCTTCTCGTTTCTCGGCTTCACCACCCTGAACATATACAGCCAGGTCGGGTTGATCACGCTCGTCGGACTGATCGCCAAGAACGGCATCCTGATCGTCGAATTCGCCAACCACCTGCAGGTGGAAGGACGCGACAAGGTGCAGGCGGTCATCGAGGCGGCGGCGACGCGGCTGCGGCCCGTCCTCATGACGACGGCCGCCACGGTCATGGGCCACATGCCGCTCGTGTTCGCGCGCGGCCCCGGAGCGGGAGCCCGAAACAGCATCGGCATCATGCTCGTCACGGGGATGATCATCGGCACGATGTTTACGCTGTTCGTCGTTCCGTCGATCTACGTCCTCGTCGCCAAGCGCCACGGCGCCGCGGAGCGAGACATCGAGGCCGAGAACGAAGTCGCGGACCTCGCCGAAGCGGTCAGCTGAATGAGGACCACCTCTCCCCCGCGACGGGGGAGAGGCAGGGTGAGGGGGGGCTAGCTTTTTCTCGTGGCCGCTAAGAGCTTCTTCGGCGCCAGGTTCGCCCAGGCATCCTCGAGCGCAGCCCGCACGAGATCCGGCTTCGCCGCCTTCAGCAGGACCGTCGTCGCTCCCCGCTGACCCCATTTGCCCGCGGCCGGCGCGAATGCGTCCGATGGATCGGCGTCGATGCAGTCCGCCTGCTGCCCTGAAGTCAGCTTGATCATGCCGTGCCGGTCGTCGGGATACCCCAGAGTCGCGAAGATCTTCCCGCGCACGCGGAAGTCCGGGTGAGCCATGTGAGCGCTCTCGGCCGCCTCGGGAAGGCTCAGAGCGAGCTTGCGGAATTGTTCTCGCGTCACTGATCGCGAGCGGGGTCGGCGGAGGGCGTGACCCGGGGCGGCGCGGCCGTTGGAATGGGCTCGGGCGGCGGCAGCAGCGTCGCGTTGGGCAGCCGGAACGACTTCAGGTCCACGGGAGGTTCCGCGTTGAACAGAGGAATTTTCAGGAAGGGCGTCGAGAGTCCAACGTGGAACCCCGGCCCCCAGCGGATGCTGCCCGCCATGAGCAGCCCGTTCGTCCCGGGGTCGTTCAGAGCCGACGCTCCCACGGGGGAGGGGCGGCAATTGATCGACTGACGGCATCCATAGATGGGCTGTTGCTGCCCGGACGCCCCCAGCGGAAGGAGAACGGCGGCGATCCCGAGAGCGAGTGAACGGCGAGTCATCGGCGTCGATTCTACGCGCGTGCTGGCACCCGGATTGCTCCTGCAGCAACCATGAACAAATCCTGGATCCTCCGCTTCGTTCTTCCAGCGGCGCTTCTCGCGGCCGTCGTCGCCGGCTGCAAGGACAGCGATACGACGACGGCCCCAGGGTCCGTGGCGACGGTGAGCATCGACGCTCCCCAGTCGGCTCGTTCGGGAGAGACCTTCACGATCGACGTTTCTGCGGTCGCGGTGGGAATCAACAACGTCCACAACGGGCGCGTGGAGGTCACCCTGCCGGCGCCGCTCCAGGTCGTCTCAGCGGACGCCTCGCCCGGTACTTCGGCGGCGTTCTCCAATTCCGCGGCGGGGGCGACGGTCTCCTGGCTGCTGAATACGCTCGACTCGAATTCGCAATCGCGCCTGCACATCCAGACGATGGGGGTGCTCCCGCCGGGGTCGGCCGCGCAGACGTTGACCGTGCGCGCGTCGCTGACGGGAGACGGGATTCGGACCGGCGACGCCGTCGCGAACGACTCGCTTCAATTGATGCCGTAAACGCAGGCCCGCTCGGGCAAACTCCGCCACGGATATCCTCTTCCCGTGGAACGGGGAAGGAGCGCGGCGCCAATCCTGATTCGCGCGGCCCACGCCGGAGATCGCGACTGGATCCTTCCGCTGTCTGCGCGCCTGCACGATTTCGGTCCGCCGCGCTGGAGACCGAGAGAGGTGATGGACGCCGCGGTCGCTCGCGCCATCGGTGAGGCGCTCGACTCGCCGGGCGAAGACTCGGCCGTATTCGCCGCCGAAGATGAAGACGGGGCGCCGCTCGGCTTCATCCATGTCCACACGGCGCACGATTTCTTCACGGGGGAGGAGCACGGGCACGTGTCCGACGTCGTCGTCGCCTCCGCCGCCGAGGGTCGGGGGGTCGGACGGGCTCTCATGGCGGCCGGAGAACGCTGGTCTCGCGCGCGCGGGCACCGGCTGCTCACGTTGAACGTCTTCGGCGCGAACGAGAGGGCGCGCGAGCTCTACGAGAGACTCGGCTTCGCCGCGGACACCACGAAGCTCGTAAAGCTGCTCGGGACCTGAATGGCTGAACGCCGCTCATCAGCAGACGCAAACGGCGAAGCGACGGGAATGGAGGCCGGCCGCGAGGCGCTCGCCCGCGGAGCGTGGGAGGAGGCGAGGGCCGCCTTCGAAGCGGAGCTCGCACGCGAAGAGAGCGCAGAAGCGCTCGAGGGACTGGGCCTCACGTACTGGTGGCTCGACCGGGGCGACCGCGTGTTCGAGGCCCGCGAACGGGCTTACACGATGTACCGCGAGGCGGGCGAGCGCGCCTCCGCCGCGCGCGTCGCCACCTGGCTCGCCTGGGACTACGCCTCTTTTCGCGGGGAGCTCGCCGTGGCGAACGGGTGGCTCCGCCGCGCGCGTCGTCTCCTCGAAGGCCTGTCCGATACGCCGGAGCACGCGTTCCTCGCGCTGCGCGAGGGAGTCTTCGCTCTACTCGAGGAGGGCGATCCGGCCCGGTGCCTCGAGCATGCCGCGTCGGCGATCGCGGCGGCGCAGACCGCCCGCTCGACCGACCTCGAAATGGTCGGCCGCGCCCTCGCCGGGTTCGCGAGAGTCACCGCGGGAGATGTCCCCGCCGGGATGCGCGAGCTCGACGAGGTCAACGCGGCCATCGTCGCGGGCGAGCTCCACGACCCGGTCTCGATCGGGCTCGCCTCCTGCTACCTGATCGCCGCGTGCGAGCGGATCCGCGATTACGAGCGAGCGGTCGAGTGGTGCCACCGCCTCAAGGCGTTCTGCGCGAAGGTGGGATTGCGGCCTCTCTTCGCGGTGTGCCGCACGCAGTACGCCTCCGTGTGCCTGTGGCGCGGAACGTGGAGCGAGGCGGATCGGGAGCTCACTCTCGCGACGGAAGAGCTGGCCGCCGCGCGGCCCGCGATGACGGGCGAAGGCCTCGTGCGCCTCGCGGAGCTGCGCCGCCGCCAGGGGCGGTCCGAAGAAGCCGCGGAAATGTTCGAGCGTGCGGAGCCGCATCCCCACGCCTCCCTGGGCCTCGCGCAGCTCGCGCTCGACCGCGGCGATGCCCGCGCGGCGGCGGACTTCGGTGAACGCTATCTGCGGCGGTTTCCGGCGGGAAACAGGATCGAGCGCGCCTCCGGGCTCGAGGTCCTCGTGCGGGCCGAGGTTCTTCTGGGCCGCCGGCGCGAGGCCGCCACCGCGCTTCAGGAGCTCGAA
This sequence comes from Thermoanaerobaculia bacterium, assembly GCA_035631095.1. Taxonomy (GTDB): domain Bacteria; phylum Acidobacteriota; class Thermoanaerobaculia; order UBA5066; family Gp7-AA6; genus JALYUA01. The sequence continues at coordinate 11,078 of DASQJK010000176.1, read as the reverse complement.
TCGATCGCGAGGGAGGTCGCGACTTCGCCCCTGGCCGCCTCGGCCAGATTCGCGGCTGGTATTGCCGCAGCGGCGGCCGGCGATCTCGAAGGGGCGCGGCGGAACTTCGAGGATTCCGTCGATCGCTTTCAACAGAGCGGCGCACCCTTCGAAACCGCGCGGGCGCGCATCGAGCTCGCGCGAACGCTCGGAGCTCTCGGGCGGCCAGACGAGGCGCGGGCGGAGGCAGACCGGGCGATCGCGCTGCTCTCGGAGATGAACGCCGAAGTCGAGATCGCCCGCGCGCGCGCCGCCGTCTCAGCGTCCACTCCCGCCGGGCGGCAGGCCGCGGCCGGTACCCCCGTCCTGAGCCGCCGCGAGATCGAGGTGCTCCGGCAGGTCGCACAGGGGCTCTCGAACCAGACCATCGGCGAGCGCCTCTTCATCAGCGAGCACACCGTGCACCGGCACGTCGCGAACATCCTGACGAAGCTCGGCGTCCCCTCCCGCGCCGCCGCCGCCGCACAGGCCGCCCGCGACAAGCTCATCTGACCCTTTCCTCTCCGACTGGCCCGGACGGGCCATTCGGCAACGCTCCGTGCAAATGGCCTGAAGGGGGGAAGCCTCGGCTTACCGCCGCACGTACTCTCCGGACCGCGCGGCCAATTCCGGCCGCATTCGGTCGAAAGGGAGGTTCTCCATGAGATCACTTCGGATCGGCGCCGCGGCTCTCGCCGCGCTGGCGCTCTCTGTTCTTTCCGCGGGAGCCCAGACTTCGGATGGACACGTCATGGCGATGCCCGATCAGGCAAAGTGGGGACCGGCTCCGCCCTTCGTTCCACCGGGAGCCGAGATCGCCGTGCTTTCCGGAAACCCGATGGGGAGCTCGGCGTACACGGTCCGGCTGAAGTTTCCCGCCAATTACCTGGTCCCCGCCCACTCGCATCCGACGGACGAAAACGTCGCGGTCGTGTCGGGAACGCTCTACATGGCGATGGGCGACAAGGCCGATCGGAACGCGGGGCACGCGCTCGCGCCCGGAGGTTACGCGTTGATGCCAGCGAAGGCGAACCACTACGCGTACACGAAGCAGCCCGTCACGATCCTTCTCTACGGCATGGGTCCCGTCGAATTCAACTACGTCAATCCGGCGGACGACCCGCGTAACGCGGCGAAGAAGTAAGGGACACGCGATGTCCAGCGCCGGCTCCGCCGACACCCAGAGAGAGTGGTGGGGTAGACGAGCCGGCGACTGGTCCTGCGTGCAGGAGCCCACCGCGATTCCGCTCTACGAGGCGGCGCTCACCCGCCTCGGGATCGGCCCTGGGACGCGAGTCCTCGACGCGGGGTGCGGCGCCGGCCTCTTTGCTGGAATGGCCGCGCTCCGAGGCGCCGCGGTGACCGGGGTCGATGCTTCGGAGCCGCTCGTGGCGATTGCGAGGCGCCGTTTTCCCGGCGTTCGTTTCGAGGTCGCCTCCGTGGAGGAGCTGCCGTTTCCGGACGAAGCCTTCGACGTCGTGACGGGACTCAACGTCTTTCAGTATGCCGAGAGCCCCCGGGCCGCTCTCGCGGAGGCGGCGCGCGTCTCCACGGCGGACGGGCGTGTCCTCATCGCGGTGTGGGGGGACCCGAGGGACTGCGAAGCGATCGCCTATGCGGGCGCGGTCAACGCGTTTCTTCCGCCGCAGCCTCCCTCCGCGCCCGGAGCTCTCACCCTGTCCGCGCCGGGAGCGCTCGAGCGCGCGGCGTTCGGTGTCAGCCTCCACGCGGCCGATCAGGCCCAGGTCGAGAGTCCGTTTCTCTACCCGGACCTCGCGACGGCGCTTCGCGGCGTCCTGTCGGCGGGACCCGCGGCGCGCGCGATCGAGCTCGCAGGAGAGGAAGCGGTGAGCGCGGCCGTCGAGGCCGCGCTCGCTCCCTTTCGGCTTCACGCCGGCGGGTATCGGCTGGAGAACTGCTTCCGCTACGTCGTCTTCGAGAAACTCAGCGCCGGTCTTCGATCGGGCGGGCGGACGTGAGCATGTTGCGGAACCGATAGGACTCCAGATCCGGGACGTCTCCGGAAACCGTGACGCAGCGGCCCCGGAAGTTCTTGTGCTCGCAGATCTCCCACCGGCCCACCGCGCGAAGGCTCTGTGCGCGGTCGTTGAAGTCGGAGATCTCCTCCTCCGTGTTTTCGACTTCGCGGGAGCGCCCGCGGAAGTCGGGCCGTTCGAAGAGGATGAGGCGGGGCTGCTCGTAACGGCGGCGGTCGCGGCGGTCGTCGCGGCGGTCACCATCCCGGTCCCGGTTGTAGTCCCGGCCGCGGCCTCGAACCGGACGGAGCGACGTGATCATGTCGTTCCACGACACACGAGACAGGTCCGGCTCGTCTCCCGAGAACACGGTGCAGCGCCCGCCGAAATCCTTGTGCTCGCACACTTCCCATGACTCGCCTCGAGCGATGCGGAAGCTCGAGACACGGTCGTTCAAGTTGTAGTCGGAGAGGTTCGTCACCTCCTCGCGGAAGGTCGCATTGCGGCCCCCGTAGTTCGGGTGCTCGAAGACCGTAATCCCGACGCGACCGAACTCGCGGTCCCGATCCCGGTCCCCGCGCTCCTGCGCCGCCAGGAAGGAGGATGCGAGCGCTGCAACAACCGCGAGCAGAGCGACCGTGCCGATGCCTTTGCGCTTGCGAACGTTCATGGGCATGGCGTCACATCCCCGGATCATCGGCCGAGGGGCCGTAAATCGAAGGCACCTTTCCGCCCATGGGACGCAGATAGGTCGAGAGCTGGCCGCGATGGTGGATGGCGTCGAAGAGGAACCCGTAGAGCATGTCGCCGAGCGACGACTCCCAGACGACGTTTCCGTTCATCAGGAACTTCGCTTTCTTCTCCCAATCCTCGTCGCCGATCTTTCCGAGCCGCTTCTCGAGCTCGTTCGCGTTGCGCTCGTACGCCGCGACGGCGTCCCCGAGAGCGGGCGCGGGAGTCGGGACGTACTCCACCTGGCCGTTGTCGACGAGATCGCACGCGTCCTTGAGCTCGCTCGCGAGCAGCCAGACGAGATCGCCTGCGGACGTGGACTTCGGGTGGGGCCGGTAAGCGGCCTGATCGCCGGGCACGGCCTGGAGCACTCGGACGAACTTCGGTTTCTCGGCCTTGAATGCCTGAGCGTAGTACTCGCGGGTGTTCATGCTTTCTCCTTGTCCCGGGCGGCCGCGGCCGCCCTCGTCTTTGCGGCCTTTCCCGCCTTTCTCTTGGCGGATTCGGCCGCGGTCGTCTTCCTCGATTTTTCGTACCAGGCGATGTACTTCTCCGGCGGGACCTTCTCGATGAGGTCCCCGATGGCGTCGAGGGGCAGGTCGTCGAGAGAGCGGAAACGGACGCACGACTTGCCCATGTCGAGCTTCTTGCCGGCCTTGCGGAATCCGGCCTCGAGCTCGCGCCGCTCCGCCGGATTTGCGTACGCGGACATGAGGTACAGCGAGCAGTAGTTCTTCTGGGATGCGAGGGCCACGTAGCAGAGCGGCTGGCCGTTGTAAGTTTCGGGAAAACGGTCGAGCGGAATCGCGTACGTGATGGCACCCCACATCATCGACTCGTGGTAACCGGGCGGAACCCGCCGTTTCAGGATCGAGCGCAGCTTCGAGATCATGGGGCGCCGGTCGTCCGGCAGGCCGGCGATGTAATCCTCGACCGTCTGGGCGTCGCTCATTTTCGCGGTCACTCTACGCGTTGAACTGCTTCAGATGGTGGTCGATGTGCTTGTACATCATCACTCCCCAGTCGTCTCCGCTCATCCTGCCGAGAAACGAGTGGGTGTAGCGCGAGGCGTTTTCCCGGCCCGCCTCGCAGAACCGCGAAACGAGGTCTGCCAGGCGGCGCCTCTCGGTTTCGAAGTCCTTCTCGTCTTTCACGATGAACGTGGGATCGGTCGGCGAATTCTTCGAGAAAGGCTCATCCCCGAGCACCTTCGAGCGCACCATCCAGGAGATCGCCTTACCGATCAGCATCTGCTTTCGGGGACGATCCCCCGTGGCCGCCTCCATGGCGACGGAGCAGTGGGCGAGCATCTGCGCGACGCCCATCTTCCCCCACTGGCGGGGCGCCCCGGGTTGAAGCTGGGAGAGCCTCGTGAGGAGAGCCTCGCGGGCGGCGGGATCGAACAGGTTCGGCATCCGCGAAGCCTATGCCGGACGCCGCCCGGCGGGCGCAAAAAAAAGGGCGGGGACATCCCCGCCCTTTGTCGATGCCGGAAAAGCGATCAGCGATGGTCGCGATCGTGATCGCGGTCGCGGTCGTCCCGGTCCCTGTAATAGTCGCGGTTGCGCTCTCGCTCGAGCTCGCGCCGGTGCATCCGCTCATGCTCCCGCCACTCGCGCCGCCGGGCGACTTCGTCGTCGACGATGACCTGCTGGTTCGACCAGTGAGCCGGCTCGTAAATCGTTCCGTGGCTGGTGCGGATGTAACGCGCCGGGATCCAGTAAGCCTGCGGCTCGACGGGGCGTTCCCAGCGGCCCGGAATCCAGGTCCATCGTCCGCCGTCGTCAGCCCAGTAGCCGGCGACCCAGACGTAATCGGGACCCGGCCTCGCGACACGGACCTCGCGGCGCGGCGCGGGCGGTCTCCCGGTCGTGATCCGGACGTTCAAGCCTGGCGGAAGAGGTGGCAGCGGAATCTGAGCCGGAGCCATCGCTGCGACGCCGCCGGCCAGCACCGCTCCCAGGAGTGTTCTTTTGATCAACTTTGTAGACATATTTCCTCCGAAGCGTGAGGGAGCAATCGATGTGCCAGAAGGGTGGAGAGATCTCGCTCCGACTTACGCCTCGCGGCTGCCGCCGCTTTCGAGCTCGAGGAGCCGGCGTTTGCGCCACAGGCCGCCGCCGTACCCCGTGAGATCGCCGCCGGATCCGATCAGGCGATGGCACGGCAGCAGGATCGATATCGGGTTCGATCCGTTCGCGTGACCGACGGCGCGTGTCGCGGAAGGGACGCCGAGTCTTCGCGCGAGGTCACCGTACGTCCGGGTCTCGCCGTACGGGATTCGAGCGAGCGCGCGCCAGACGCGAAGCTGGAACGGCGTGCCCGGTATCACCAACGGAAGGTCGAACCGGCGCCGGCGGCCCGCGAAATATTCCGCGAGCTGGTGCTCGAGGCGGCCGATGTGGCGGTTGCGGCCCGACGCGACCTCGGCGCGGAAGCGGCGGCGGAGCGCGGCGAGCTGCAAGGGGAGCCTCTTCGGTCCGGTGAACTCGAGCATGCAGATCCCGTCGCGGGTCGCAGCCGCGGTGAGCGGCCCAAGAGGGCTTTCGATCCGAGCCACGAGGATGGGCGGGGTCACTTCGCGCGCCGCACCTTCGCCGCCAGCCCGCGGCGATAGAGCAGTCGCGTCACCCGGCGAACGAGTCCGAGGAACGCGGCGTCGTAGGGGAAGGCGAGCTTTTTCGCGACGAGCCGCTCGGCGGGCCCGAACCACCTGCGGCCGACCGTAATCGCCTCGATGCGTGTCCACTGCCGCAGGCTCTCGATGCCGTGGCGCACTCCGAGACCGCTCGATTTCCAGCCTCCGAGCGGCGACTCGACGACGAAGTAATTCACGAGCACGTCGTTGACGATCGCCTGGCCCGAGTCGAGCCGTCTCGCGAAGTCGATCGCTTCGCGGCGCGGGCCGAACACACTCGCGTTCAGACCGAGATGCGAATCGTTGGCCAATCGGAGAGCCTCTTTCGCGTTTTTCACCCGCATGACGGGGACGAGCGGTCCGAACGTCTCTTCCCGCATCACCGCCATCTCATGATTCGCGCCGAGGAGGACCGTCGGAGGAAAGAAGCGTCCCCCGGTTCCGGTGCTCCTCGATCCGCCTGTCGCAACCCGCGCGCCCCTCGCGGTTGCGTCAGCGATCTGGCGCTCGACGACGTCGATCTGATGCTCGATGGTCACGGCGCCAAGGTCGAGAGGGCCCGTGCCGGTCGATCGCAGCGCCCGCACGCGGTCTACGAGGAGGCTCTCGAAACGATCGGCCACTGATTCCTCGACATAGATCCGCTCGGTGCGCACGCAGACCTGCCCGCTGTGGATGAAGCTCGACCAGGCGGCCGCATCCGCCGCTCGCGCGAGGTCGGCGCCTGCGAGCACGACGAGGGGCGACTTCCCGCCGAGCTCCGTCACGCATGGAATCAGCCGCGCGCCCGCTGTGGCCGCGACCTTGCGGCCCGTGGCGACGGAGCCCGTGAACATGATCCCGTCGACGTTCTCGACGAGCGCCGCCCCCGCTTCGGAGCGCCCCGTCACGACGGAAAAGACGTCCGCGGGATTCCCGGCTTCGAGCCACAGGTCGCGGAGGAGCAGAGACGACAGGGGCGTCACCTCCGAGGGCTTCAGCACGACGGCGTTGCCGGCGAGAAGCGGCGCGACACAGTCCGCCGCGTTGTTCAGGATCGGAAAATTCCACGGGCCGATCACGCCGACGACGCCGAGCGGCTTCCGGATGACCCGCGTTTTCTTGGTCATGAAGAGGAACGGGCGCCGGACCTCTTCCGCGATCGCGCGCGGGGCCGCGCGGGAGGCGAAACGAATCAGCTCGCAGAAGTAGACGAGCTCGAGCGCCTCCGCCTCGTGTTTCGGCTTCCCGCTTTCGGCGGAGAGGGTCTCGACGACGCGCGGCGCGCAGTCGAGCACCGCATCGCGCCAGCTCTTCAAAGCACGCACCCGGTCGCGCACCGGCCGTGACGCCCATATTCCGGCCGTCGCGCGCGCTTTCGCGACTGCGGCCGCCGCGCCGGCCGCCCCTTCGTCCGGGACATCGCCGAGCGCGGCCCCGCTGGCCGGCGCGATCACGGAAATGGCGGGGAGCACTCGGGGGGATTCTAGCGGCGGGCGGAAAGGGAAGCCGCTGAGGTCTCCTTAAGGAACGCGAAAGCCGTTCGCGTGCAGTGTCATGCGCTGGAGGTTTGCCTGCTGCGGCGGGCCCGTTCCCTCCGATGGCAGTGCGATTGCTCGGGAATCAGGGCGTCGCGGAGAGCCCCACGGCCGCGCGGCGCAAGTGCCCGCTCCCGGCCAGGGAGCAGTCAGGAGGTTTCCATGAAGAAGCTCGTGGGGATCGTGTTGCTCGTAATGGCGGCGTTGACTTACACGGCGTGCGGGAACTCGTACAAATCGCCGACCGCTCCGGCGAACATGCCGGGTACCGGGCCGACGCCGACACCGGGAGGTCCGTACTGAGCAGCGCGCTGGTGAGGAAGTGCCGAACTTCGAGCGGAAACACCGCGACGGGGTTCGGCATTCCCGATCCGCGCCCGGAAAGAAAACAGGAAAATCCGGTTTCGTTGAAACGGATGGATGGCTCGCAACGTAATAGAAGACAGAGTCGCTCCCACCAAAACCGATCCCGCCAAAATCTCCGCATCAGCGGAGCCTCATTCCGTCGCCGGAGCGAAACGAGGGGTCTGCCGCTGCGCGGCACCGGCGCCCGGCTCGCGCGGATGCGCGCTCGACCGTGCGCCTGACCTCTCGTTCCGCTCCGGCGACCGCCGCGTGAGGCTCCTCCCTCCTTCGTCGGGAGACTCCTCACGCGGCGAGCACTTGTGCCACCGAGGCGAACTCCAGTGCCTTCTCCTCTCCCGCGCGAGCGAGGGAGACGTTGGGTGAGGGGGCGTGCTCGCCGCTCCAGAGGCGAACTTCCTGCTTCTTCCGGCGTATCCCGTTTCAAAACCTCTCTGGAGGCGCCGTGGAAGCATTTTTTCAGGACGTCCGGTACGCGTTTCGGAGCATGCGTCGCAGTCCCGGCTTCTCGGTCGCCGCGATCGTGACTCTCGCCCTCGGCATGGGAGCGACCACTGCCATCTTTTCCGTCGTCCGCGCGGTTCTGCTCTCGCCGCTTCCGTATTCGCAGCCCGAGCGGCGCGTGATGATCTGGAGCCGCTGGGTGGATTTCGACAAGACCTGGGTCGCGGACGCCGAGGTCTACGACTACCGGCGGATGTGCCCGAGCCTTCAGAGCGTCGCCGCCTGGGACTCCGGACGCGCGAACCTCTCCGACGGGGGAGACCCCGTCCGGATCGGCATCGCGAGCGTCACCGCCAACACCTTCGAGACGCTCGGCGCCCGTCCGCTGGCGGGACGCGGCTTCACCGCCGAAGAAGACCTGCCCGGAGGCGCGCCCGTCGTCGTCCTGTCGGGGACCCTCTGGCAGAGCCGCTACGGCGCAGATCCGGCGATGCTCGGGCGTGTCGTGCGGCTCGACGGGATCTCCCGGCGGGTCGTCGGCATCATGCCGAAGGGCTTCGCGCTTCCGACGGACTTCACGGTCGACGCAGCCGAGCCGGGCCAGGCCTGGATCCCGCTCCAGATCGACCCGAAACAGATCTCGCATGACGGGCACAACTTCTATGCGGCCGCGAAGCTCGCGTCCGGCGCCACCGCGGCGAGAGCGACGGCGGAGCTGAAGACGGTCACGGCGAACCTGACGCGCCAGGGCGTGTATCGCGCGCCGATGCGGTTCGAAGCCTTCGCCGTCCCGGTGGAAGAAGAGATCCGCGGCGGCGCGAGGCGTTCGCTGCTCCTCGTGTTCGGGGCGGTTGGATTCCTCATGGTCATGGCGTGCGCGAACGTGGCGAACCTTCTTCTCGCCCGAGCGGAAGGGCGCCAGCGCGAGATTTCCGTGCGGGCGGCGATCGGCGCGGGCAAGGGGCGGCTCGTCCGGCAGCTCCTGACGGAGAGTCTCGTCCTCGCCGGCGGCGGCGCGGTCCTCGGGCTGGCGCTTGCCGCTGCGGGCGTGCGCGTCATCGCGGCACGTGGCTCCGCCGGACTCCCGGCGCTGTCGAGGATCGGGATCGAGCCCGGCATGCTGTTCTTCACGGCGGTGCTCACGGGCGTCACGACTCTGCTCTTCGGCCTCGCTCCGGCTCTTCGCACTCTGCGGTTCGACCTGAATGAGTCGCTGCGGGACGGCGCGGCCACGGGCGGCTCGGGAGGCGTGCGCGGACACCGTCTGCGTCGGAGCCTCGCGGGCGCCCAGATGGGATTCGCCGTCCTTCTGCTGCTCGGCGCCGGGCTCATGGCTCGGACCATCGAGGCGATGACGCGGATCGACCTCGGCTTCGACCCTGCGCACGTGCTCACCGTCCGGCTCAGGCCCGACGAGGTGGGTTATCCGAAGCCCGACCATGTCGTCGGTCTCTATCGAACGGTGCTCGAGCGCGTGCGGGAGCTTCCGGGGGTTCGAGCCGCCGGCATCGTCCGCGCGCTGCCTCTCGCGAGCTCCATCGGAACCAGAGGGCTGACCGTGGAGGGTTACGTCCCGCCGCCGGGCACGAACGCGCGAGGAGACTGGCAGGTGGTCTCCGACGGGGCCGTCGAGGCGCTCGGGGAAAAAATCGTCCGCGGCCGCTCCTTCACCGCCGCGGACTCGGAGTCGGGCGCTCCCGTCGCGCTCGTCAACGAGACCTTCGCCCGCACGTACTGGCCCGGCGGAGACCCCGTCGGCAAGCGGCTGAGGATGGGCTCGGCGGTTTCGGCGCGTCCGTGGATGACGATCGTCGGCGTGATGAAGGACGTCCGGCACAACGGCCTCACGGCGGCCATCAAGGAGAAGTTCTACGTGCCACACGCGCAATTCGCCTTGTCCGCCGGGACCGCTCCGCGCGACATGACACTCGTCGTGCGCACGGATGGCGATCCGCTCGCGCTTGCCGCTCCGATCCGGGACGCCGTCAAACGGATCGACCGCGGCCTGCCGGTCGCGGACGTTCGCTCGATGAGCGCGGTCGTGGGAGCCTCGATGTCTTCTCCGCGGCTGACCGCGTCGCTGTTGTCGATCTTCGCCGCTCTCGCGCTCGTGCTCGCGGCGGTGGGGATTTCAGGAGTCCTCTCCTACCTGGTCAGCCGCCGCCGGCGGGAGATCGGGATCCGGATGGCGCTGGGCGCCACGCGACGAAGCGTCCTGACCCTGATCCTCCGCGGCGGCCTCGGCTGGGCGGGAACCGGCATCGGCGCGGGACTCATCGCGGCTTTCTTCCTGACGCGCCTCATGTCGGGACTTCTCTATGGAGTCGCCCCCCACGACCCGCGGACCTTTGCGGCGGTGACGGTCGTTCTGCTCGCCATCGCGGCGGCGGCGAGCGCCATCCCGGCTTTCCGCGCCGCGCGGGTGAACCCGCTGGAGGCTCTCAGGACCGACTGAGACGTCGGGAGCTGATCTAGACTTCCCGCCAGCTCCCCATGAAGAAGATCGTTCTCGTCGCCGTCGTGGCGGGCGTCGCCTTCTTCGGCTGGCGCTCCGTTTCGAGATGGCGTGCCCGCACCGCGTACGAGGGGTTCGCGGAAGCCTGGACGCACGGCAACATGGTGGAGGCCAGGAAGTACGGCACCGAAGAGTGCGCGCGGCACGCACTTCAGGATGCGTCTCTGCGGGGCCTCCAGAGTGGATCGGCCATGGAGGCGTTCCGCGGCACGCGTTACCGGTACGAGAAGGAGACGGTCTCCGACGCCGGGGACCTGGAGCTCGAGGTCCACCAGACGATCTTCTTCGACCCTCCCGGGATCACGTCGGCAATCGGCGGGGCGATGTTCACCGGCATCCATCATTCGGCGAAGCTGCGCAACGATTCCGACGGCTGGAAGGTCGTCGCCTTCGAGCCGCGCTACATCGACATGGGCCCCCTCCGGAAACGCTGAGGCGCTCGCTGCGGAAGGCTCGGTCGGCTCGCCTCTTGCTCGCGGCCCTTCCGAAAGGAGCGTCGCATGCGCAGACGCGGACCCGCATTGGTTGCCGTATTCGTTTCTCTTCTCTCGGTTTCGAGCCTGGCCGTGGCTGCGGACAAGGCGGTCGAAAGGTTCGAGGCGTACGCCGTCTCCCTCGGGACTGGGCGCTCCGCGGTGGTGGAGATCGCGATCAACCGCTGGTCGACCGACGCCGAGCGGGACATGCTTCTGACCACGCTTCAGGAGTTCGGACAGGACAAGCTCCTGGAGACGCTGATGAAGATCAAGCCGCCGGTCGGGTACATCCGCAGGGCCGGGTCGGTCGCCTGGGACCTGTACTACGCGCGCAACAACGTCATGCCCGATGGCTCGAGAAGGGTCGTGTGCGCGACCAACCGCCCGGTCAACTTCCGC
>DASQJK010000175.1:0-8014 GCA_035631095.1 Thermoanaerobaculia bacterium | reverse complement strand
GCCGAACCGCCGTCCGAGAGCAGGATGAAAGCGTTGAAGTCGGGACCCGTCGTAGGAGGCGTCGAAAAACCGGTCAGGAGGGCCGTCGGCATGCCTGCCATCCGAAGTGCGACAGGAGATCCGTCGTAGGTTCCTTTCACCACCGGCGGCGCGAAGAAGCTCTGGGCATTGCGGATCTCGAACGTCGCCCCGGGAGCCAGGATGCTCGAGAGATCGACCGGGACCGTCGCAGCCTTACTCCAGTTGATGACGGTGATATTCGCGCGGCCGGGCTCGTACTGATTCGGCCGCACGAACACGCGCGCCGTCGAAGGGTTGGAGCCGGTGACGTATGCGTTTGCAGGGTAGCTGGTCTTTATCCCGTCGGGGACGACCGAGTAAAACGAGTTGCCGGTCATCGTGACGTTGGTGTTGAGAGGGCTGAACTGGTTGTCGCCGTTGACGACGTAGTTACCGGTGATGACGGGGTTGGCGGCGCCGACGCCGTACGGCTCGTAGCCGACGTTCAAGTTCTGGCCGGCGGTTCCGGGGTAGTAAAGAACGTTGTCGACGATCCTGGGGTTCAACGCGATCGAACCTCCCCCCACGAGGACGTTTCGCTGGTAGTCCGTGGGCATGCCGTTGTCGAAGAAGGTATTGCCCTGGATGGTGAGGTTGTCGAGGGAGGCCGCGGCCGAGCCGAAGGCCTGAAGGCCATGGCTGAAGTTGGAAAAGACGATGTTGTCGGCGACTCGCATGACGCCATTTGAGTTCTGGGCATAAATCCCGTGGCCGTGTCCCCGATCCGGACCCGTCCAGCCGTTGTAATAGACGAGGCAGCCGTAGACCTCCGCGCCGATGGCTTCCTTCCAGAGCCCGAAGCCGCCGGCGGTGTCGTGGACGACCAGGTTGATGAACTTGAGACCCGCGCCGGTGCTCGAGGTCTGCGCAATGGTGATCCCGTCGCCGCGTCCGACATCTGTGGGGTCGGATCCGGTCTGGGCGGATACGCGGCTCGGGTCGGAGCTCATGATTTCAAATCCCCAGTACCAGGTGTAGGACCCGGAGACCGTCAGGATGTTGACGCGGTTGGAGTTGCCTCCATCCAGCGTCGCCCGCTCGCCGGCGTACTGACGAACCCGGATCGGGGCGCTCGAGGTGCCGTTCAAGTTGCTCGCGAAGGTCCCTCGATACGTCCCGCCGCGCAGCCAGATCGTGTCGCCCGGGTGCACCGAGGCCGGCCCACTGAGCGCCGTCTGCAGATCCCAGGGATTCCCGATGCTCCCGTCCCCTGTCGCGGTGCCCGTCGGGGATACAAAGAAATCCGCGGCGCGACACGAGCCGGCAATCGTCAGCAGGGTGCCGAGGAGAACACAGAGGCGGAGAAGGGGGAGAAGGGGCCCGGGCATCGGTTGGTCCGGGCGGAGTGTATACGCGATGGCCAAAAAAGCAAAGGGACGCTCCGTTCAGAGCGTCCCCGCTGGCTATCGCGTGCGTGGAGGGCGGAAGAAGCGGCCGGTCAGCGGAATCCCACGATCCGCGGGGTCTTTCGCGCTCCATTTCCATTCTCTCTCGCGGGTCGGGGCGCCGGCGTCGGGGTCGACGTCGAAGTGACTCGCGGCGTCGACGTCAATCCCGGAGTCGGAGTCGCCGTCGGGACCGTTGTTCTCGGAGTCGGAGTCGCCGTCGCGACCGTCGTTCGCGGAGTCGGAGTCGGAGTTGGAGCAAACGGGGTGCTCGTCGGCGCAGGGGCCGTTCCGGACGTGACGCTGAGGATCACGAAAGCGGCGAACTGCGGACCGGTCGACGGGGGAGTCGAGTAGCCCACGACCGGCGCCGGAGCGGAGGCGGAGAGAGGGATGGTGACCGCGCCTCCCAGGTAGGTCCCTCTCACGATCGCCCCCCCGAAGAAGTTCTGCGCGTTGCGGATCTCGTAAGCGGTGCCGGAGGGAAGGACGCTCGACAGGTCAACCCCGACGCTGGTCGCGTTGCCCCAGTTCAGAACGGTGAAATTGGCACGCCCGGACTCGTACTGATTGGCGCGCAGAAACCCGCCGGAGGCCGTCGGGCGCGCGTTGGGGGAGTACGTATTCGCGGGGAAAAGCGACGAGATGGAGCCGTAGACGGTCGAGTAGAACGAGTTGCCGGTCATCGTGACGTTGGTGTTGAGAGGGCTGAACTGGTTGTCGCCGTTGACGACGTAATTGCCGGTGATGATGGGGTTGGCGGCGCCGACACCGTAGGGGTCGTAGCCGACGTTCAAGTTCTGGCCGGCGGTTCCGGGGTAGTAGAGAACGTTGTCGACGATCCTGGGGTTCAACGCGATCGAGCCTCCACCCACGAGGACGTTTCGCTGGTAGTCCGAGGGCATCCCGCTGTCGAAGAAGGTATTGCCCTGGATGCTGACGTTGTCGAGAGAGGCTGCGGCGGAGCCAAAGACCTGGATGCCGTGGCTGAAATTGGAGAAGACGATGTTGTCTGCAACTCGCATGTAGCCGTTGCCGTCCAGGTTCTGCAGATAGATTCCGTGTCCATGGCCCCGATCGGGGGCGGTCCAACCGTTGTAATAAATAACGCAGCCGTAGACCTCGGCACCAATCGCCTGCTCCCAGAGCCCGAAGCCGCCGGCCGCGTCGTGAACGATCAGGTTGATGAACTTGAGACCCGCGCCGGTGGTGGAGGTCTGGGCGATCGCGACGGCGCCGCCGCGTCCGACGTCCGTGGGGTTGGAGCCGGTCTGGGCGGAGACGCGGGTCGGATCCGAGCTCATGATTTCAAATCCCCAGTACCAGGTATACGACCCGGAGACGGTCAGGATGTTGACGTGGTTGGAATTGCCCCCATCCAGCGTCGCCCGCTCGCCGGCGTACTGACGAACCAGGATCGGCGAGCTCGAGGTTCCGTTCAGATTGCTCGCGAAGGTCCCTCGATACGTTCCGCCGCGCAACCAGATGGTGTCGCCCGGGTGCACCGCCGCGGGCCCGTTGAGCGCCGTCTGCAGATCCCAGGGATTACCGATGCTCCCGTCCCCGCCGGGCTGCCCGGCAGGCGAGACGTAAAAGGAGTTTCCCGCCGTTTCCGCACTCGCAGCACGCAGCAGAGTGAGGTTCTGTCCGAAAAGGGCCCACAGGGATGTGAGGACGACCGCGGTGAACCGAAGAATCCGACGCGCCATGGCTCCGACCTCCCCGTCCCCCATTCCGCTGATGGATTCTTCAGATCGAGGGATCGGAAGGATCGATGACCGAAATGTAGAGACAAAATTGATTTGGCTTGGTACGAAGCCACAGTAGGGGTTTTGGCCGGCGAAAATAACTGGCTGGAGAGACCAAAATCGAGCAGTGCCGCGAGCCCGGACGCAAGGTCAGGTCAGCTGAACTCCGTGCTGTCCCGAGGGCCAGCAGACTGAGATACCGAAAACCCGCCAGGTCGTTCAGGTCCCTTCGCGAGCTTCGCCATTCCGAAGACCGGAGATGGAACCGTGGCCGCCGAGCCGGGGGAGGCGCCGCTCGCGATTTCGCGGTGGGATGCGGCAGACACGGGCCGCCCTACTGCGGTTCCGCGACTCCGATGTGCGACTGGCTCGGAGGGACAGGTGCTGGATCCGGGAGGCGCCGGCGGAAAACCTGTCCAGCGGGTCAGGTTTCTCTTGCCCCCACAACCGGAATTGTCTAACCTCAGTTTGTTGTCCACACTCGCTTTAGAGGCTCCGGTCTGCGTCTATTCGTTTCACCCACTGGTTCTTTCCGAGCTCCAGCGGGTCATCGAAGAACACGGCGGCTCGTCAGAGACCCAACGTCTCGATCCTACGCAGGTGCCCGATCTCGTGCGGCTGCCCGTCCCTCGCGCGGCTGCGTACGTCATCGAAGCCAACGCGCGGCACAGGGCGACGGAGGCGATCGTCGAGGAAATCCTCTTGCGCTATCCCGACGCGAGGCTCCTAGTCGTCGCGGAGAAATTCGACGAGACGAATGCGTTTCCGCTGCTCCGCGTGGGCGTGAAGGGCCTTCTCTGCTATCCCGAGCTGTCCCGAAGCCTCGTGCGCGCGATCGACGAGGTGGCGTCCGGCGGGTTCTGGGTGCCGCGTGCGCTGCTGTCGCGTTTCGTCGACTGGACCCTCGCCGGCGTCCGTCGCCCCCGGCGGGCGAACGGCCTCGGGCAGCTTTCCCGCCGTGAGCGGGAGGTCCACGACCTCGTGATGGAAAACCTCTCCAACAAGGAAATCGCCCAGCGCCTGCACATGTCCGAGCGGACCGTCAAATTCCACGTGTCGAACATCCTCGGAAAGCACGGGGTCAAGCGGCGGGCCGACCTGATCCTCATGGCCTTCTCGGAGATGCGGCCGACCTAGAGGTCGCCTCCGGGCTGTGAGGCCCGCCGGTTGACACGCCCCACCTGCTTGCGTATTCTTACGCGCCCTCAACGCGGGAATGCGTCTGTCCTCGCGGCGCCTTGCGGGCCCCGCGGCTTTTGAATCCGATCTGAGGTCTTAGAGATGAGCTCCGGCACTCCAATGGTTTCGGAAAAAGACGTCCGGCACGCCTGGTTCGTGGTCGATGCCACCGACCAGGTCCTCGGCCGTCTCGCGACGCGCGTCGCGAAGGTGCTCTCCGGCAAACACCGGCCGAGCTGGGTTCCCTATCTCGACACGGGCGACTTCGTCGTCGTCACGAACGCGGAGAAGGTCCGGCTGACGGGGAACAAGGCCGACGCGAAGGTCTACCACCGCCACACGGGCTTCCCCGGCGGGTTGAAATCGGTCGTCGCGAAAGACCTCCAGGCGAAGTATCCGGAGCGTCTGATCGAGGAGGCCGTTCGCGGCATGCTCCCGCACACGAAGCTCGGCCGGAAGCAGTTCAAGAAACTCAAGGTCTACAAGGGTGGCAGTCATCCGCACGAGGCGCAGCAGCCGAAGACGCTGCCGACCTCGGCGCGGCGGGCGAGCTGACAGTCAGGAGCAGTCAAGGTATGGCGGTCGAAATCCAGCACAGGGCGACGGGACGCCGCAAGAGCGCGATGGCCCGCGTCCGGCTCGTCCCCGGCTCCGGCCAGGTCACGGTCAACAAACGATCCCTCGACGACTACTTCCCCAACAACGTCCTGAAGATGGTGATCAAGCAGCCTCTCCTCTCGACGGAGACGGCGGAGCGCTTCGACATCCACGTGACGGTCGCGGGCGGCGGGCCGTCGGGCCAGGCGGGCGCGATCCGCCACGGGATTTCTCGCGCGCTGACGGACTACAACGCCGAGCTCCGCAAGAAGCTGAAGAAAGAGGGTTTCTTGACCAGAGACCCCCGCATGAAGGAACGCAAGAAGTACGGGCAGCGCGGCGCGAGAGCGCGCTTCCAGTTCAGCAAGCGATAAAGTTTTTCAACTGACAGCTGAACGCTGAGAGCCGACAGCTAGAAGGAGGTGTGATCTGGCATCTATTTCCATGAAGGAACTGCTCGAGGCTGGCGTCCACTTCGGTCACCAGACCAAGCGCTGGAATCCCAAGATGAAGAAGTTCATCTTCGGCAAGCGCAACGGGATCTACATCATCGACCTGCAGAAGACGCTCAAGCAGTTCAAAGAAGCCTCGAAGTTCGTCACGGAGCTCGCCGCCTCCGGGAAGAACCTTCTGTTCGTCGGCACCAAGCGGCAGGCCCAGGACGCCATCTACGAAGAGGCGAACCGCTGCGGAATGTTCTACGTGAACACGCGCTGGCTGGGCGGCACGCTGACCAACTTCTCCACGATCCGCAAGTCGATCCACCGGCTGAAAGAGATCGAGGGCGTCCTCGCGCAGGAGGAGAACGAAAACCTCACCAAGAAGGAACGCCTGCGGCTGGAACGGGAGAAGGAAAAGCTCGAGAAGAACCTGACGGGGATCAAGGAAATGGACGAGCTGCCGGACGCGCTGTTCGTGATCGATCCCAAGCAGGAGTACATCGCCGTCAAGGAGGCGAACATCCTCGGGATCCCCGTCGTGGCGGTGGTCGACACCAACTGCGATCCGGACGTCATCGAGTACGTGATCCCGGGCAACGACGACGCGATTCGCGCGATCCGCCTCTTCGCCTCGAAAGTCGCCGATGCGATCCTCGAGGGACTGCACGCGCACGAAGAGCGCGCGGGCGAGCTCGAGGCGGCTTCCGCGGAGGCGCGGCCCCGGACCCCCGAACTTTCGACGACGGCCGTCGTTTCGGACGTCGCCTCGTAAGCGTCAGCTTTCAGCTCTCAGCGATCAGCCGGACGGATCCGCGCCTTCGGGCTTCGGGCTGACTGCTGATAGCTGACAGCTGATAGCCTGCTCGCGGCGTCTCGATTACCGGAAACCAAGAAACGGATAGGACGATGGAAATCACTAGCAAGATGGTGGCGGATCTCCGCGCCGAGACGGGCGTCGGGATGATGGAGTGCAAGAAGGCCCTCGTCGAAGCGGGCGGCAATTTCGAGGAAGCCAAAAAGGTGCTGCGGAAGAAGGGGCTCGCGGCGGCGGCGAGCAAGGCCGGCCGCGCGACTTCCGAGGGACTGGTCGTCGCGCACGTGACGCCGATCGCGGCCGTCCTCGTCGAGGTGAACTGCGAGACCGACTTCGTCGCCCGAAACGACTCGTTCCGGGCGTTCGCCGAGAAGCTTGCCGACCGCGTCGCGGCGCACGAGGCGTTCGGAGACACGCCGTCTGGCGAGGGATCGGCGCTCGCGGACCTTTCGTGGCCGACGGAGCCGACGGTGGCGGTCGCGGTCGCGCAGCTGATCGCCGTGCTGAAGGAGAACATCCAGGTGAGGCGGTTCGCCCGCCTCGTCCCCCGCCCCGGCGAGAAGTTCGCGAGCTACGTCCACGGGAACGGACGGATCGGCGTTCTCGTCGGAATCCCCGGAGCCGACGAATCGCTGGCGAAGGACGTCGCGATGCACGTCGCCGCATCCGACCCGCGCTTCGCGACCCGCGGCGACGTGACGGGGGCGATGATCGAGACGGAAAAAGAGATCGCGCGCGCCCAGGCGGCGGCGGCCGGGAAGCCGGCCAACGTGGTGGACCGGATCGCCGAAGGGAAGGTCGAAAAGTTCTACCAGGAGACCGTCCTGACGGAGCAGGCCTTCGTGAAGGACCCCGAAAAGACGGTCGGACAGATCGTGGTCGAGCGCGGAGGGAAAGAGGCCCTGGCGCTGCGGTTCGTCCGGTTCAAGCTGGGCGAGAGCCTGGGTCGCGGTCCCGTGGAGACTCCGGCGGCGCAAGCCAGCGTCTGACGACAGCGACGAATGCCGATTCCCGCCTATCGCCGCATTCTCCTGAAACTGTCGGGAGAGGCGTTGATGGGGGCGCGGCAGTTCGGGATCGATCCCGAGCACGTTGCACGGATCGCGGATGAGATCCGGGACGTCCACGGGTTGGGCGTCCAGATCGCCGTCGTACTCGGAGGCGGGAACATCATCCGCGGGATCGCCGCGGCCGCGCAGGGTATCGACCGCGTCGCAGGCGACCACATGGGTCTGCTCGCGACGGCCGTCAACGGGCTCGCGCTGCAGGACTCGCTCGAGAAGCGGGGGCTGACCACGCGGCTGATGTCTGCCCTCGAGATGCGGCAGATCGCGGAGCCGTTTCTGAGGCGGCGCGCGATCCGGCATCTCGACAAGGGCCGGCTCGTAATCCTGGTCGGCGGCACCGGTAACCCCTTCTTCACGACCGACACGGCGGCAGCCCTTCGCGCCAACGAGATGAAGTGCGAAGTCCTGCTGAAGGCCACCAAGGTGGACGGCGTCTACGACATGGATCCGGTCCTGCACCCCGGGGCGCGGTTCCTCAAGCACCTCTCTTATCGCGACGCCCTTGCAGCGGGTCTTCAGGTGATGGATGCCGCGGCCATCGCGCTCTGCATGGAGAACGGCGTTCCGATCAAAGTCTTCAATCTCTTCGTGCCGGGGAATATCCTCCGTGTCGTGACCGGCGAGGACATCGGTTCTCTCGTCACCGCCGAAGGAGGAAAGTCTTGAGACAGGAGCTGAAGGACATCGAAAAGAGGATGACCGACGCAGTCGCCGCCTTGAAGGA
>DASQJK010000174.1:0-5709 GCA_035631095.1 Thermoanaerobaculia bacterium | reverse complement strand
CCGACGTGAGATGGACGACGGGCAGCCCGTCGAGGTCCTCGACGCCGGCACGAAAAGTGATGTGCTGAAGCAGGTCGGGCACGACCCGGACGTCGGCGACGGTGCGCCCCACGTCCTTGAGGACCGCCAGCATGGTGCGATGGGCCTCGAGGGGCAGCGCGAGGAAGACGGTGTCGATTCCGCGCTCTTCGACAATCCCCGCGACCTCTCTCGTCGTGCCGATCACGGGGACCCCGTTGTAGGCGTCGCCCTGCTTGGCGGGGTCGTCGTCGGCGAGGCCGACGGCTCGGAGACCCGCCTCCGGGTGCTCGAGGAGCTTGTCGACGACGGCGCGGCCGAGCCGGCCCGCTCCCACGACGAGCACGTTGCGGACGCCAACGCCGTGCCGCCACGCTTCTTCGTAGTACCTCCGGATCGCGGTGCGGCCGGCGAACACGAAGAGAACGTCCCCCGCGAAGAAGAGAAGCAGGACGAGGCGGGAATACGAGAAGCCGCGGTAAAAGGCGACGACTCCCGTCAGCAGCAGGGTCGCGAGCGCGGTGGCGACCAGGACGGCGATCCCCTCGTCGCTGCGCGACCGGAAGCGGCGGACCTGGTACAGCCCGTAGAACGAGTACACGATCGGCCAGAGCACGGCGATCACCGGGAAGAGGCGGAAGTAGGAGGAGGCGTCGGGGATCCCGCTGCGCACCGGGACGATTTCCAGGCTGAACCGCAGCCCGTAGGCCGCCGCGAGCGCGAGCAGCGTCGCGACCAGGTCCGACGTGAGGAAGATGGCCGCGAGGCGGCGCGTCTTGCGGATCATGAAAGCAGGTTCTCGATCTCGCGCCGGAACTCCCGGGCGAAGCGCTCGGGGCCGAAGCCGGCGGCCCTGTCCCGCAATCGAGTGTACTCGAAGGACATGCCGTCTGCCCCTCGGATGGCGTCGGCGAGAGGCGCCGGCCCCGACCCCGAGTAGAGCACCCCCGTCGCGCCGTCTTCGACCACGTCCCTGGCGCCGCCCGTCCCGAGCGCGACGACGGGCGCCCCGCACGCCATCGCCTCGACGGAGGCGATGCCGAAGTCTTCCTCTCCGGGCTGGACGAAATACCGGCACCGCCGGTAGAGCTCTCGCAGCTCCGCACCCGAGATCCCGGACACGATCCGCGTCCGCGACTCCGGGTGTCGGGCGGCGATCGCGGCCAGCCGCGGTTCTTCCGGTCCCTTCCCCACGAGGACGAGCGGGCGGCCGAGCTCCGCGGCCGCCTCGATCGCCCACTCGAACCTCTTGTACGGGACGAGCGCCCCCACGGCGAGCAGGAAGTCCTCCCGCGGCCCGCCGTCACCTTCGAAGTAGGCGACGTCGACGGGAGGGTGGCAGACGCTCGCGTGGCGGCCGTAGTGACGGCGGATGCGCTCCGCGACCGCGCTCGAGTTCGCGACGTAGCGCGTCGGCCGGTCCGCGGTTCTCCGGTCCCAGTCGCGAAAGCGGCGAACGAGAGCTCGCTTCGGCGCGCCGAGCGGGTCGCTCGCCGGAAAATAGGTGTCGAACTGGTCCCAGGCGTAGCGGACGGGCGTGTGGCAGTAGCAGAGGTGAGGAACGCCGGCCGGCGCGATGGCTCCCTTCGCGACGCAGTGGGACGAGGATACGACGAGGTCGAATCCCCTGAGGTCGAACCCTTCGACCGCGGCGGGGAACAGAGGCAGATAGTTGCGGTAGTGCCTCCGCGTGAAGGGAAGCGCGTTCAGGCGCGACACGCGGATCGGCCGGCGCTCGATCTCCGGGGAAACGGCGCCGGGCACGTGGAAGAGCGTGAAAACCGTCGGGTCGGGGACGACGTCGAGAATCCGCTCGAGGACCTTTTCGCCGCCCCGCATCCCGTTCAACCAGTCGTGGACGACGGCTGTTCTCACTCGGGTTCCCGCGGTGCCGGTTCGCCGAGCGCGGCTCCGTACACTTCGAGCGTCCTCTCCGCCGCCTTGTCCCACGAGAAGTCGAGCGCCCTCTTCTTGCCGAGCTCCGCGTAGTCGGCGCGCACTTTCTCGTCGGTCGCGAGAAGGACGATCCCCGTGGCGATCGCCTCCACGTCCATGGGGTCGACGAGATACGCGTAGCCTCCCGCGATCTCCTGCAGTGCGGACGTGCCGGAGGTCAGGACGGGGACGCCGCAGGCCATCGCCTCGATCACCGGCAGCCCGAAGCCCTCGTACAGCGTGGGGTAGAGGAGGGCGTCCGCGCCGGCGTAGAGCCCGGGAAGGTCCTCTTCGTCCACGATCCCCGGCCGCTTCACGCACGATTCCAGGTCGAGAGCGGAGATCAGCGCTTCGAGCCGGCCGGGGTTTTTCGGGAGCGGACCGGCGAGCACGAGCGACTGGGGAAGCTCGCGGCGCCGTCTCGCCTCGGCGAAGGCGCGGACGACGTTCTGCACGTTCTTGTGCGGCTTCTCGCCTCCGAGAAAGAGGAGGTACGGGCTCGTGAGGCCGTGTCTCGCGGCGACCCGGCGCCGCTCGAGGTCGGGCACGTCCGGCCGGAACATCTCGGAGACGCCGTTGTAGATGACGTCCGTGCGCGCGCCCGGCACGCCGAAGTAGTCCGTGAGGTCCCGCTTGGTGTTGTAGGAGACCGTGATGATGCGGTCCGCCCGATTGAGCGCGTGCCGGATCATGAATCGCGCGTACGCGTGCGCGGCCCGGTTGGGGAGGTACTGCGGATAGAGCAGGTGAATGATGTCGTGGATCGTCACGACGGCGAGCGTCTTCGGCAGCGGCGGGAGCACGTAGTGGGTGGCGTGGAAGAGGTCCAGCCGGTCGCGGAAGATCCTCCACGCGAAGCCGGTGAGCTCCGCAACGGAATAGCCGGGCGATTCCTCGTCGGCGATCTCGAAGTGCGGCGGGAGAGGAGGGAGGGCGTCGCGGTCGGCGGCCCGGACGTACACGCGAAACCGGTACCGCTCCGATTCCTCCCTGCGGCCGATCGCCTGGAGCAGGTTCCGGATGTAGGAGCCGATTCCATAGTCCTTCAGCTTCCGCGCGTCGATGCCGACGCGGGCCGGCGCCGTCATCGCGGCCCCTCGGCGGCGGCTTCTTCGAGTGCGGTCAGCGTCACGCGGGCCGACGCCTCCCAGGTGAAGCGCCCGGCACGGGCCGGTCCGGCCTCGCGCAGACGCTGCCGCGTCTCGGGATCTTCGAGCGCGCGCTCGATCTGTCTCGCGAGCTCCGCGGCGTCGCGAGCAGGCGCATAGAGCGCCGCGTCGCCGCAGACCTCGACCAGAGCCGCTGCTGTCGAGACCACAACCGGAGCTCCGCACGCCATCGCTTCCAGAGGAGGCAGGCCGAACCCTTCGGCGAGCGAGGGATAGACGAACGCCTCGGCGCCGCGGTAGAGCTCGGCGGCGACGTCCCTCGATGCGTATCCCACGAGGTGGATCTTGTCCCGATACGGAGAGCGCGCAATCCGGCGGAGGAGCCCGGCGGACTTCCACCCGACACCCCCGGCGAGCACGAGGTCCGGGCGCGACCTCCTCCGCGACCAGAGCCGCTCGCAGGCGAGAACGAGGGTCTCGACATTCTTGCGAGGCTCGAGCGTCCCGAGATAGAGGACGTAGCGCTCGCCGCGCGCGTGCTGGCGCCGGGTCCTCTCCGCTTCCGAGCCGCCGGGCAAAGCGGGGGAGAATCCGGGGTCGAGCCCGTTGGGCGCCACGCGGACCCGCGGCCGGGTCTCGGGAAAATGCCCGACGAGGTCGCGCGCGGTCGCCTCGGAGACGCAGACGAACCGCGATGCCCTCTCGACGGTCCGCTCCCAGAGCGGGACGAACCCCACGACGGTCCTCGGGGCGTGCCAGTGCGGGTGGGTCCAGGCGGTCAGGTCGTGCACGACGGAGACGAAGGGCGGGTCCGCGGCTGCCGTGGGCCCGATCGTCAGGGCGGAGAGGATGGCGTCGGCTCCCCAGCCCCGCGCCCGCGAGGACAGGGTGGTCTGGGCCCACAGCATCCCGAATGGGTGCGAGTCCTCGTGCACCGTCCAAGGGCCCCGTCCCCGACCGTCGGGAAGCTTTCTCGGGGAAAACATCCCGACCGAGATGCCGTCCGAGCGGGCGAGCGCGGCCGCGATGGAGCGGGTATACGTGCCGATTCCCGTCGTCTGGGGCAGAAGCGCCCGCGCGTCGATGGCGATCCGCATCGGGCGAGGAACCTATCAGGTGACACCTACCGCCTGTCACCTCTGTTTGCTAGAATGCCCGGTTTCCGCCGGAGGAAGGACCCGAATTCCCATGCGTCCCACACAGGTGAAAGACTCGAACACGATCTCCCTCGAGGCCGCGGCCGAAGAGCCCGTGGCCTTCGATCTCGAGCTCCAGGTGCCGGCCGAATCGCTCGACCGCGAGCCTCTTCTGGAGCTCTCGCCGGTCAAGTTCACGGGCGAAGTGATGCCGATCGAGGCCGGCTATGCCCTCTCCGGCGATCTTTCCTGGGCCGGAAAGCTCGAGTGCAGCCGCTGCCTCGCCTCGTATCCCTTCTCATCGGAGGAAACCTTCTCCCTCGTCCTGTACAAGCGCGAGCCCGGCGAGCCGGCCGAGCTGCAGCTCGACAAGGACGACCTCGACGTCTATTTCTACGACGAGCCGGAGCTTTCCGTCGCCCCGATCGTCGAGGAGCGCATCCAGATGGCGGTCCCGATGAAGCCGCTCTGCCGAGAAGATTGCCTGGGCCTGTGCCTCACCTGCGGGAAGGACCTGAACCAGGGCCCCTGTGAATGCCGGGACGAAGCCATCGATCCCCGATGGGAAGCTCTCGCAAAATTGAAGAAAGTGTAGGTCGACGATGCCCAATCCAAAGCGGCGCCACAGCAAAGCGAGACGCGACAAGCGGCGCGCGCACGACGCGCTCACTCCGCCGGCTCTCTCGGAGTGCCCGAACTGCCGCGAGGCCAAGATGCCTCACCGCGTGTGCCCCCACTGCGGCCACTACAAGGGAAAGCAGACGATCAACGCCTGAGCCCGCCCTCGCTATAATTCGCGGCCAACCGTGGCCAACCTGAGGAATCGTCTCCAATAATGCTGCGCATCGCCGTGGACGCCATGGGCGGGGACCACGCCCCCCAGGTCAACGTGGATGCCGCAATCGCGGCCGTCCGGGAGTTCGGCATCGGGTCGCTTCTGGTCGGCAGGCCGGACGCCCTGGAGCCGCTCCTGCACAACGCCGGCTCTGCCCGCGATGAGATCGAGATCGTCGAGGCGGCTGAGATCGTGACCATGGACGACCCTCCCACGGCGGCCATCCGCAAGAAGCGCAACTCTTCGATCCGGATCGCCGCCAACTGCGTGCGGGACGGGCGGGCCGCCGGCCTGGTCTCGGCTGGGAACACCGGCGCGGCGATGGTGTGCGCGAAGATGGTGATCGGCACGATCGAAGGCGTCGACCGCCCGGCGCTCGCGACCGTTCTGCCCAACCTCTCCGGCCACTGCCTGCTGCTCGACGTCGGCGCGAATCCCGACGCGAAGGTGCAGCACTTCAAGGAATTCGCCGTCATGGGCTCGATCTACGCGCAGCTCGCGTTTGGAAAGCCCAATCCTTCCCTCGGCCTCATGTCGATCGGCGAGGAGGATTCGAAGGGCTCCGACCGGACGAAGGAAGTCTTCAAGACGCTCAAGGAGTCCGGCCAGAACTTCATCGGCAACGTCGAGGGGCGCGACGTCTTCTCGGGCAAGGTCGACGTCATCGTGACGGACG
>DASQJK010000173.1:0-4311 GCA_035631095.1 Thermoanaerobaculia bacterium | reverse complement strand
GAGGTTGACGACTTTGTTGGTGAACGCGGTCTCCGCGAAGGCGCCGGTGGAGAACGCGAGGCCCGCGAGGAACGAGCAGCCGATGAGCCGGAATCTGGTCATGGCGTCCTCCGTCTTTGTGTCCACGCTACCACCTGGAACGGAAACCGGCGCTAGGATGCCGTTCCGGAGGATGCGACATGAAGAAAGGGGCGCCTCGATCCCGGAAAAAGAGCGCGAAGGCGAAAACCCGGCGGAAGACGATCATGCGCCATTCGCGGGAAGGCGCCAGGCCAGCCGGGAAAAAGAAATCAGGATCCAGTACGAAGCCGAAGAGGAAACGGGCGGCGGCGCGGAAGCCCGAGTCGAAGTCGAAGTCGAAGTCGAGAGCTTCGAGGACGTCTCGAACGTCGAAAGCCGCGATACGGCGTCCCTCCGGGCGGCGAAGCGTGGATACAGGCTCGGATCGGGGCATCGGAGCCGGCTCCGCCGGCCAGTCGGGCGACACCGAAGGCCTGCCCCGAGACGCGAGCGCCGATTCGGAGAGCGTCGAGGAGCTCCTCGAAGAAGGGCAGTCCTTCGAGGCGGGAGTCGTCAGCGGCGTCGAGGAGGGGCGGCGGCGAGGTACACGCGGCGTGCGCACCCGGCAGGTTCCTGAAGACGACGTCCCCCAGGAATATCTCGACGAGGACTGAACGGGCGTCGACCGCGGCGCGATTGAGTAATCGCGATACAAACGACGACACACGGCGGGCACAAAGAAAGAAAGATTCGCTTTAAAGCGTCAGGCGCCCGCACGGCGCCGCATTGCGTGGTAGCGTGAACGTCCTTCACAGGTCCAAGCCGGCGCCGGAACCTTGTCGACGCCGTCCCTCCGTTTCGGATACTCCGATGAAGACCACCTGCTCAAGGCTTCGGGAGATCGCACCATGCAGTACGCACGTAACGTCCATTTCCAGGTCAAGACCGGCAAAGAGAAAGAGCTCAACACGCTCTTCGAGAAGGAAATCCTTCCGGTGCTGCGCAAGCAGAACGGCTTCCAGGAGGAAGTGACGCTCGTCAACCTCAAGGGCGCGCACTTCATCAGCCTCTGGGACAACAAGGCGAACGCGGAGACTTACAACACCGCGACGTATCCGTCGGTGCTGGCGAAGCTCAACGAGTTCATCGTCGGAACTCCCCAGGTGGAGACCTACGAGACCGCGTCCACGTTCGCTCGCGCGTAAGAGTGATTCAGGAGGGCGCGCCAGCTCCCTCGGTTCGACGGAGGCCCCGCAAGGGGCCTTCTTTTTTTCGCCGGGTAGCCGCTCTACTTCTTCAACAGACGATCGAGCTCACGCCGTACGTCCTCGATCTTGACCTCGTGGTCGGGCTCTTTCCAGAGGACCTTGCCGTCGGATGACCGCACGACGAGCCCGTGATTCTCGAAACCGAGGTCCTTGACGGTCTTCTTGTTTTCGGCGGTGGTCGCGTCGAGGTTCTCGCCGCGGACCTTTCCCTTGTATTCCTGCTCCAACCCGCTCACGGCGGGCTTGATCTTCGCGCAGATCGGTCAGCCGGGGAGGTAGTAGTAGGTCACCTGCAGCGGTCCCGATTGCGCGGGCCGCGCCGCCGCGAGAACTCCCGAGAATCCGATGAGAGAACCGAGAAGCAGCTCACGGCGGGTCTTCATGCCGCACCTCCTTGCCAACCCGGACTATTCTCCCTTCTCGCGCGAGCGGAGAAAAGAGGAGACGAAGAGTGTTCGAACATCGAATGGGACCGCTTCTTCCGTGGCCGGCCTTCCGGGCGCGCATGGCCCGCGCCGTCGGAGTTGGACTCGGTCTGATCGCCGCCTCTCTCGCGATAGGAATGATCGGATACAGGTTCATCGCGGGCCAGGAATGGCCCGACGCGTTTCTGAACGCCTCGATGATCCTGTCGGGGATGGGCCCCGTCGGGGAGCTCAAGACGACGAACGCCAAGATCTTCGCGGGTCTCTACGCTCTCTACAGCGGGCTGACGTTCATCTCGATCGTCGGCGTCGTCATCGCTCCGGTCGTGCACCGCTTTCTCCACAAGTTCCACCTGGAGTCGGCGAAGCCGTCCCGGAAAAGCGACGGGTGAGCAGGAGCCCGCGCGGGCTCCTGCTCTTCTTCAGGCTACTTCTTGGCGGGCGCGGCGGCGGCCTTCGGGGCTTCCACCGGCTTCAAGTCGAACTTCCCCTTGCTCTCGATGTAGAACACGCACTCCGACGCCTTGTCGCAGGCGGTCGTGTGCTTGTAGCCGCCGGGCTGTCCGAGGAACGAGCCGGGACCGAGCCGGACTTCGGGCTTTCCATCCGGTCCGTGGATGATGGTTCCCGACACGACTGCGAGTCTCATGTCCGCGGTATGGGTGTGCAGGGGAGCGGTCATGCCGGCCGGAAACTTGATGAACGCGGCGAACGGTCCCGTCGCGTGGTTTCCCCAGACGTCCGCGATCATCACGCCCGGAGTCTTCGGATCGATCTCCGTCCACTTCAAGTCGGCGGCCGGCACCGGATTCGAAGTCCTGGGGGCGGCCTTCTTGCCTCCGCTCGCCATCTTCGCGTCCGAAGCCTGCGCTAGAACCGAAGCCGCCAGAGCAAAAGCCGCCGCAAACGCCAGAATGTTCTTGGCCCTCATCGAAACCCTCCTTGTTGAAACGGTCGTTTCGCGGGAGGTTATCACCGCGAACGGCAACGTCAGCTTCGCGTTTTCTGCGTCTTCTGCGTCTTTTTCCCGCCGACGAAGATGATGCCCTTGTCGGTCCCGTCCGTCTTGGACGAGGTCGTTGAGCTCTTCTTCGAGGACGGATGGCGGATCTCACCGTCCGTGTTCAGCTTGGTCTTGCTGGTCTTCCTGCTCGAGGGGTCGCGAAGCTCGCCGCTGGAGCTCTTACTCACGCTGGACTTTCTCCGGGCGCTCGTCGAGCTCGTGTCGCGCAGCTCGGAACTGGAACCGTCCGTCGTCCTGGCGGATTTTCTACGGGCGCTCGTCGAGCTCGTGTCGCGCAGCTCGGAATTGGAACCGTCCGTGGTCCGGGCGGACTTTCTGCGGGCGCTTGTCGAGCTCGTGTCGCGCAGCTCGGAATTGGAACCGTCCGTCGCTACCGATTTCTTGGAGCCATTCTTTCGTCCGATCCCCGGGACAACGCTCTTGTTGCGGCCCGGCGGAATCGGTTGGGGATTCAGCGACGCGTCCGCGCCGGGCGCGGGCTTGGTCGTCGCGCCGTGTTCGGCCGACGGATTCGATTTTTTCTTGTGCACCGGAGCGGACTCCTGAATCGGGGCGGAGCCGAGGGCCACGGCCGCGGCGACGGGAAGAAGCGACAACGAGAGAACGCGGGTCCAACGGGACATCAGAGAGCTCGCTTTCTGCCTATGACCGGCGGCGGGCGCTCCAACGCGATTGGACGACTCCGTCAGGAGGGATCGGCTGCGACCAACATATCACCTCCGCAGAATCGGTGATAACGTGCTCACGCCCGATCCCCCCGACGGACCATTTCCTGGGACTCGTTGCCCGCCGCCGGCTTTTGGCAGAAAACGAGGCTTCGATGTTCACCAGGACATGTGTTCCGCTCCGCGTTTTTCGTCTTCCCGCAATGCCTGCGCTGGCCGTGCTCTTCGTGCTCACCGGCTGCGGGGGCGGCTCGAAGACCTCTTCCAACGCCGCGGCGCCGGCCGGGTCCGGATCCGCGGCCGCCGAGCGGCCGGGAGATCCCGCCGCGACGGATGAGAGCCTTCGCGCGAGCGGCATCGTCACCTCGCGCAAGGCCTGCGATCTGTTGAAGCGGCCGGACGCGGAAGCGGCCGTCGGGCAGCCGCTGCCCCAGAACACCGTCAACATCGCGCTGGGAATGTGCGATTACAACGCGGCGGATTTTTCCGCGGGCGCCAGCGTGACGGTCGGCAGCTGGGAGTCGGTCAAGGGCGCGGCGACCGCGGGCGCCCACCAGCCGGTGGCAATCGCAGGCGTCGGCGACGAAGCGCTGAACCTCAACGGCAGCAACGGCTCGACCCTGTATGTCCGGCGGGGGAGCGAGGGGTTTCTTCTCACGCTCAACGGTCCCAAGATCGACCCGCTGCCGGACCACGGGCTCACGCAGGAAAAAGAATTGGCGCTGAAGATCCTGAGCAACTTCTCATAGGTCTCTGGTGTTGAACTCTTCGGTCAAGAGCTCCCTGCGTCGCATTCTGCCCGTGATCTCCTGGACCGCCCTGGCGATCTCGCTGCTCACGCTCATCGTGTCGGCGCCGCGCCTGATCGAACAGGGCGGGGGCGCCGGGGTCGTGCTAGGCAACGTGGCGCAGTACGGGTGGACGGTGGC
>DASQJK010000172.1:0-9144 GCA_035631095.1 Thermoanaerobaculia bacterium | reverse complement strand
GATCTTGACGACGTCGTCCTGGTTCACTTCGATGACGGTCGGCGTGATCGTCGAACGGACGAGGACCACTTTCGCGGTGACGTTCGAGCCCGCACGGGTGACCCCGGCGTCCTTCACGTCCCAGATCGCGAGTGGGTTCTTGTTCTCCTCCTTGGGATAGACCTCGATGGGGTGGAGCGTGGTCGCGAGGACCATCTGAGCGTAGTGGGGCTCGGGCTCCGTGAACGCGTCGTAGAGGAGCTTCATCTTCTCTTCCGAAATGTCGACGAGCTGAGACGACTCGGGCTGGGAGGGGCCCACGTTCAGGTGCCGCCCGTGCGAAAGCTTGTTCAGCCCGACGAGGTACTTGCCCTTGGGCGACGCGGTGTCTCCCTCGGCGGCGCACAGATGCCCGATCGAATAGGACATCGGCACCTTGTCGACGACTTCCCAGGTCCCGAGCTTCCACTTCGCGATCGCGGAATCGACGAACAGCGACGTGTAGGCGTAGCCGTCCGGTCCGAACTGCGTGTGGAGCGGGCCGAGACCGACGGGGACCTCGGCGTCCTTGACGGACTCGTACTTCACGATCGGGATGCCGTCCTCGTCGCCCGTGAAGTCCTTGTTGCGGATGGCCGTCTGGACTTTTTCGAAGTTGAAGACGGTGGTGACGCCCTGAAGCTTGCCCGACCCGACGATGTACTTCCCGTCGGGCGAGACGTCCACGCCGTGCGGAGACTTGCCGCAGGGCAGAAGAAAGACGATCCCCGGGACCTTCCTCGGGTCGAGGACCTTGACGCCGCCGAGCATCTCGCCCTTGCCGTCGGCGATGGCCTTCTCCGCGGCCCGCCAGTCGACCGCGGCGATGTAGTCGCGGTCACGCTGCGACGCGGTCACCTCGAGCTTGCCCGTCGCGCGTTCCGAGTTGTAGCAGGTCCAGAACATCCAGCCGTCCGAGGCGCCCTTGCCCGCATCGCCGAGGTCCCAGTCGAAGGGCGGGGTGACGATCTCGAAGCCCTGCGACATCTCGCCGGTCTTCGGGTCGATCTTCACCGCGGCGATGACGCCCTTGTAGGTCGCCGCGTACTTGTCAATCGAGTCGCTCGAGCCCTTGGGGAGGGGGATGGAGAAGCGGGACGCCATCATCGAGTACTCGGTGTTCGGCGTGACGAACGCCGATCCGTGGTTGCCGGAGATGTTCGGCATCGGCCCGAAGATCTGCTTGGTCTTGAAATCGCGAAGGTCCACTCGCGCGACACGGCCGTTCATCTCGTTGACGAAGAGCCAGCGCCCGTCGTAGTTGCCCTTCGTCTCCGAGAGGGCGGGGTGGTGGACGTCGCCCCACGTCAGATTTCCGAGCATCTTCCTCGTCTCGTCGTCGAACCCATACCCGGTCGCCGGATAGGGCGTATAGACGGGGATCGTCGTCAGGTGGCGCATCGACGGAACGCCGTAGACGTAGATCTGCCCGGAATGCCCGCCCGACGCGAACATGTAGAACTCATCGAGGTCGCCGGGGGCGATGTACGTCTTCTGCGCCGCGACGGCGAGGTCCGAAGCGCCAACCGGCTTCTTCGCTCCTTTCGGCGCCGAAGGCGCGCAGCGGTCGGCGGCGATGACGGCGCCCACGAGCGCGAGCGCCATGGAAACGGCGAGCCATGTCTTCCTGGGTGTCGACATCGCGATCCTCCTTCTTTTCTCGTGGAACCTGTTCATGGGTGAGCGTGGGCGGCCGCCGCCGAGGGCTCATGTCCCGCCTCCGCGGTCCGATAGAGGGTTTCGACGAAATGCACGTACGCGGCGTAGGCAGCGGTGAACTCGCGGCCGGCGGTGGGGCTTTCGTCCGCACGATTCCGGGCCGCCACGACCCTCGCATGGAGACGGCGCACGGCGTCCGCAGCGCGGTCCGAGACGAGCCGGATTGCCGCGTCGGGGGACCCCTGCTCGATCGAACGATCCGCCGCGCGAACCGCTGGACCGGGGTCGGTGCCCGCCGGCTTCAGTCCGTCGAACGGCTCGCCTTCCTTCGCGCGATGAAGTCTCACCACGGTCTCGAAGAAGAAGCGGTCCGCCAGGTCCCTCGCTTCCGGAGAAAGCGCCCGGACGGAGAGCGCCCGAGCAAAAGCACCGCGGACTTCGGCCTCAGAGTCCGCAGCGACCCATTTGAGGACGGCCGTCACGTCCTTTTTTTCGATCGCGTTTCGCGCCGCCGTCACGACGGGCCCGTCGAGCGCGTCGCAGTGCGCGAACGCGAGAGAAGCGGGCAGGAGCAGAAGAATCGCCGCAGTCAGGAAGGTGGCAGTACGGGCCCGTTCGTCGTGGATCATCGCGTGCCTCATGGATGGGAAGCTCCGGCCGGAGCCGCGTCCTTGCCGGCGGCCTTCTGCTTCTGGAATTCGGTGAATGCCTCGCGGAGCTTGGCGACGGCGACGGCTTTCTCCTCCGGCGAAAGGACGATCTGGCGCGAGAGGACGACGGCCATCGTTCCCGTGGGGGCCTTGAGAAAATCGTCGACGGTCCTTCCGAAGCGGGACTGAACGTCTTCGACGGCGGTCGAGAGGTCGGGCCCGATCTGGGCCGGGCTCTTGACGCCGAGGGCCTGGATCGAATGACAGACGAAGCACCCCGTCTTGACGAACCACGCGCCGGGTCCCGTCTTCATGCGCGCTTCGTCGGCGACTTCCTCCGCGGTCTGCGGGTCCGTGCGGGGCGTTCCCGGGCGGTAGTCCGCGGGCACGGCCGCCTTGCGCCAGGAGAGCGCCAGCATCGCGAGCGACTGCGCCTCCTTCGTCGAGAGGTGGAAGTTGGGCATCACCGTGTCCTGCACGAGCGCGCGTGGGTCCTTGAAGTGCGCGACGTGCCAGGCGAAGGTGGTCTTCTGCCCCGAGAGGTGGCTGTAGTCGTACTGTTCGGCCGCCTTGTCGCCGACGAACGTCAGGTCGGGCCCGATCGTCCCTCCGCGGCCGTTGATGACGTGACAGGCGCGGCAGCCCTTGTCGCGGACGGTCTTCTTGGCGAGGTTGATGAAATCCGCTCCCGGCGTCTCGCGGTCGTACCGGTGGCAGACGTTGCAGTTCATCTGGATCAGGGCCTTCTTGTTCTCGGCGATCGTGTAGGCCTCGCCGAGGGTCGACCCGAGAAGCGGCTCCTCCCAGTGCTCGACGGGGCCGTGCGCCTCCTCGGCGTCCACGGCGTAGCCCTGCCCGCCATGGCAGGACGTGCATCCGAAGCGCTCGATCGGATGGTTCTTGAGCGGCGCGGCCGGGTGGGAGCGGTACGGCTCCTCGGCGGTCTCGAACCCCTTCCAGTAGACGGCCTGGTGGCACGTGACGCAGCGATCGGCGCGCTTCAGGTCGGCGACCCAGACCTGTTCGACGCCCGAGGGCACACTCTTCGCTTTTTCGGCGCCGTACTTCTCCGCGACCTGCCGTTTGAACGCGAGCTGGTAGTAGCGCCAGTCGTGCTTGCGGTCGCTCCACGCGAAGAGCACCGTCGAGGCGATCAGCAGCACGCCGACCGCCGCCAGGATCGGGCGGTCCTTGCCGGGGAACGGGGAATTCGTGCGCTTCTCCATGTCAGATCCTCCCGGGGAGGTCCGGCCAGGGCTGCCAGGGCCAGTAGAAGTGCCAGTACGGACCGCGCAGGAAAGTCCCGACGACGGTCAGGAGCAGGACGAGGACGCAGACGGCGAGGAAGACCGCGTTCTGGGTGCGACGGGTGCGCGGAAACCAGAAGCCCGCGGCGGCGGCCGGGCTCCGGTCGAGCCACGGCCATATCGTGAGCAGCAGGATCAGTGCGCCGGGAAGGAGCACGCCGCCGAGGAACGCTCCGTTGACCGTGAACGACCCGATGTGAAACGTGGTGTCGGTCACGATCTCCTGGAGCCAGAGGAAGTACCAGGGCGCCTTGGCGGGATTGGGCGTCACGAGCGCGTTCGCGGGCTCCTCGAGCGGAGAGCGCAGGAACACCGCGAGGATGCTGACGATCGCGATCGTGCCCAGGATCACGATCGCGGCGCGCCGGATCAGGTCGGGCACGGAGTTGACCGTCGTGTCGGGCGCCTCGACGGTCGTGCTCTTCACGAAGGGCGACGTTCCGCGCGTCACGCCGAGAAGCGTGTAGGTCTTCGACTTCGAAGGCGGGACTTCGGCTGCCTCCGGGAGAAGCGCGGCGCGGTCGGCGCGCGCGAGTCCGCCGTCCTTGCGGATCCGCCACATGTGGTACAGGAAAAGCCCACCGAGACCCGCCGGCAGCAGCAGCACGTGCATCACGTAGAAGCGGATGAGGGTCGGCTGCTCGATCGCGCGGCCGCCGATCAGGAGCTCGCGGATCGCCGGCCCGATCCACGGGATCGATGACGCGATGTTGGTTCCCACCGTGACGGCCCAGTACGCGAGCTGGTCCCATGGGAGGAGGTACCCGGTGAAGGAGAGGAACAGGGTCGCGAGCAGCATTCCGATCCCGAAGACCCAGTTCCATTCCCGCTTCTGGCCGCGCCCGGTGCCGTTCTTATAGGCGCCGGTCAGGAAGACGCGCGCCATGTGGAGGACCACCACCGCGACCATGAGGTGCGCCGAGATGCGGTGCACCGCACGGATCCAGAAGCCGAACGTGATCACGTACTCGATGTCCTTGACGGACGCGTACGCGCGCTCGACGGAGGGAACGTAGAGAAAGAGCAGCGGCAGTCCGGAGACGACGAGGAGCAGGAGGAGGGCCGAGGAGATCGTCCCGAGCCATGCGGAGTAGCCCCAGGAGAGCGACGGCTTGTAGCTCTTCGCCGGGAACCAGTGGAGCATGAAGTTCGAGACGACCGCGTCTCCCGATTCGCGGTCGGAGGCTGGGCGGAGGCTCCAGAGGCGTCTTCCGTGGACGCCGGGCGCGGTTCCGGATCCGGCGGGCTTTTCTGGTTCGGCGCTCATCGGGTGCTCTCCTTCACGCCAGGGTCAGGCGGAAATCGCGGTCGACCGGCCGGGCGAGGTCCACGACGAGCTGGCCGTCCTCGGGAGCGACCGCGAGGTGGTACCAGGCGAGCGGCTTGGGGGCGGGTCCGGAAACGTTCGTGCCGTCGCCGTTGTATTTCGATCCGTGGCAGGGACAGAGGAAACGGTGTGTGAGGCGCAGCGGCTTCCCGTCCACCGTGCGCGTCTCCGGAGACGAGAGCGCCTCCGCCCGCACCGTGCAGCCGAGATGCGTGCAGACCGCCGAGACCGCGTGGAAGACTTTCCCGTCGCGGAAGACGAAGAGGCGCTGGTCCGGAAGGAACTTCATCCCGTCGGGGAAGTCGCCCGGCATGCCGACCTTCACCGTGGTGGGAGCGTCGTACGAGACATTCGGCACGAGCGACCGCAGCGAGGCGAGCCCCTGAGCGGCGAGCGCAGCGATCCCGCCGCCGATGCCGAGCTTGACGAAGAACTCGCGGCGGTCCTTTTCCATCTTCATCGTCCTGCCTCCTGTGAGAGCTCCGTGGAAGAAGCCGCCGCGGGGGCGGTGAACCGTTCCGTCACGGTGAACCGCTCCATCGTCATGGCGTCGGTAGGACAACGGATCGCGCACAGGCCGCAGCGAATGCAGCGATCGT
This sequence comes from Thermoanaerobaculia bacterium, assembly GCA_035631095.1. GTDB lineage: Bacteria > Acidobacteriota > Thermoanaerobaculia > UBA5066 > Gp7-AA6 > JALYUA01. Next base: position 3,584 of record DASQJK010000172.1, on the reverse strand, counting down.
CGTCCTTGATCATGGCGGCGAGAGGCATCCCGTTCCCGCCGCGCGCGGCTGCGAGAGCGGCGCGCTCGTCGTCCGGAAGGTCGAGCGTTTCGACGGGAACGAGAGCGAGGCAGTACTCGGGGCAGATGTCCACGCACCGGTTGCAGAGGACGCATTTCTCCGGGTCGTAGATCGTCTGCACGTGGCAGACGAGGCAGCGCGCCGCCTGCACGCGCGCCTCTTCGTCGCCATACCCGCTCTCTACTTCGGCGATGCCTGTCCGACGCGCGACCGGGAGCGTGGGCGGCGACTCGCGGTCGTAGATCTCGAATCCGGCGGCCATCCGATAGTCGCGAGTCGGAATCTTCGCGATCTCGAGGGTCGTCGTGATCGCGGCGGCTGCGCGCGACAGGTGCTCGTGGATCGAGCGCGCCGCCCGCTTGCCGTTCGCGACGGCCTCGATCAGGTTGCGCGGCCCGAAGGCGACGTCGCCTCCGGCGAAGACACCGGGCGCCGAGGTCGCGAGCGTCTCCGGATCGACGCGGATAGTCCCTCCCGGAGTGAGGGCGAGCGTGTCTCCCGGCTGGAGGAAGGACAGATCCGGCTGCTGGCCCACCGCCAGGATGCAGCCGTCGGCTTCGAGCGTCGTACGGTCGGCCTCGTCGTACGCGGGCGCGAAACGGCCGCTGGCGTCGAATACCGAAAGCACGCGCTTGAACTCGACGGCCTGCAGGCGGCCGCTGCCCAGGAACGCCGCCGGCCCGCGGCGGGTGACGAACTCGATCCCCTCGCGCTTCGCCTCTTCGAACTCCTCGTGCCCCTGCGTCGACCGCAGGACTGGCATTTCGTCGAACGTCTCGAGGGAGACGATCGTCACCGCCGTCGCGCCCCCTCGAATCGCCGCGCGCGCGGAGTCGAGGGCTTCTTTCATGCGGGCGTCCGCCTCGTCGGGCCCGCCGGCCTCCGGCTGCTCCTTGCCGACGCGCAGCGCGGTCCGGGCGGCGTCGAACGCCACGAACCCGCCGCCGATCACGACGATCCGCTTGCCGAGGTCCATGCGGTAGCCGCGGTTCACGTTGAGCAGGAAGTCGACCGCCTTCACGACGCCGTCGAGCTCCGCACCGGGAAGGCGAAGGTCCCGCCCGCGGGATACTCCGACGGACAGAAACACCGACTCGAAGCCGGCGGCCCGGAGCGCTGCGAGGCCGAACGTCGGCGTCAACGGCGTGTTCAACCGCAGCTCCGCCCCGAGACCCAGGATCCGGTCGATTTCCGCGCGGATCAGCGTCCTCGGAAGCCGGTACTCGGGGATGCCGAAACGCATCATCCCGCCTGGCTCGTCCGCCGCCTCAAAGACAGTGACGGCGTAGCCCAGAAGCGAGAGATCGTGCGCCGCGGAGAGCCCCGCCGGCCCCGCGCCGATCACGGCGACTTTCCGCCGGGCGCCATTCGCGCCGCGCTCCGTCGGCCCCGAATAGACGGGGAGATGGCCCGGGTAGCGGTTGCCTTCGGAGACGAGGGCGCCTCTCAGGCGGTCCTGCGTGTCCGGGCGGATCGACTCGACGCCGTAGAGCTCCGTGACGAAACGCTTCAGCGCCCGGATCGAGATCGGCGCGTCGATGGCGCCGCGGCGGCAGGCGTCCTCGCAAGGCGCCGCGCAGACGCGGCCGCAGACAGAAGCGAAGGGATTCGGCGCGCGCGCGACCAGGAACGCCTCTTCGTCGCGGCCCTCGGCGATCAGCTGGACGTAGCGTCCCGCGTCGGTGCGCACGGGGCACCCGAGCTGGCATTTCACCTGCGCCTTCCAGTGCGCCAGATCGGGAAAGCGCGTCGGGATCTTCATGTCAGTCGAGCCGGGTGAGCTCGCCGGATGCGGCGCGTTCGGCCGCGCGGCGGGTCTCGTGAGCCGGGAAACGGTAGTGCCCTCCCGGCGTGCGGACGGCGCGGAGGAGCCCGAGTCTCGCCCAGCGGGTGACCGTCGATGCGGAGACTCCGAAGAGCTTCGCAACCGTGCCTCGCGTCAGGAAATCTCCATTCGTCTCGTCATCGGCGACTCTGTGTTCGCTCATCCCTGCTCCTCGCGAGTCTCTGCGGGGCCGATGGCGGCGCCTATGATCGAGATCATCCTTTTGCGCCGTTTTCGACGTTTGCTCCGCACGGAAATCTCACGCCGTTCCGGCCGTATCGGCCAGATGCGAGTCCATCAATTCCGGCGATGGAGGAGGAGGGCTACTGTTCGGGGGCGATTTGTTGCAGGGCGGCCGGATCGCGGATCAGGAAGCCCGTCCGGTCCGTCTCGACGAGCCCGCTCTTCTGCCAGCGGCTCATGATCCGGATCGCCGTCTCGACGGTCGTGCCGGTCAGGTCCGCGATCTCCTGGCGGGAGAGCGGAAGCGGAAGGAACACGCCGCCGCCCTCACGGGGTTGGCCGATCCTCGCGGCGAGAGTCTCAAAGAGGCGCGCGCAGCGGTACTCGACGGAGCCGGTCATGTCCGCCAGCCGGCGGTTGAGCGTGATCAGGCGCAGGGTCAGCCCGGCCAGCAGGCGTCTCGTGATCTCGGGATTCTTCTCGATGACGCCGAAGAACCGGTGCTCGGGGACCGAGAGGACGCTCGAGGGCTCCAGGGCAACGGCCGTCGCCGGAAAGGGCCTCCGCTCGAAGACGGCGACGGTGCCCAGAGGCTCTCCGGGTCCCAGGACTTCGATGATGAGGTCGCGGTCGGGGCCCGCCTTGACGATCTTGACGCGTCCCCGGACCAGAAAATGGATTCGGTCCGCGGTGTCTCCCTCCGCGAAGATCACGGCTCCCTTTTCGAACCCGGCAAGCTCGCACTCCGGAGCGAGAGCGGCGCGGTCTTCCGGGCGGAGGAGGGCGAGGACGGGGATCGCCTGGAAGGGAATCGGAGCGCGCGCCGGCACGCCCGGATTATAGGAAGCCCGGTGTCAGCGCGCGGGGAGGGTCGAAACGTAAGAGCGCGGGGTCTGCTTCGCGGGCGAGCCCGGACGGCTCGCCGGCTTTGCCCTCATCGTGCGCATCAGGTTGAACGTGAAGAGCAGCAGCGCCAGCACGACGGGAATCCCCATGTAGGACCCGATCCGGTAGAAGAGCGGGTCGAACGCCGCGGGGTACTGCAGGAGCCGCATCGCGGTGCCGAGCAGGATCAGGGCATAGGTCGCCTGGGCCAGCCGCGGAGACCAGAGCGACTTGCCCGAGAAGACGGGCAGGATGCGGAAGCTCATCCCGATGATCACGAGCGTCAGGAAGCCCACCGTGAACGTGTGCCGCGCCGCGTCGGACCACCACGGGTTCTGAGCGGGAAGCCGGGTCGTCCGAGACACGACGACCGCCGCGATCTCGAGAAGCGCCCATAGGCCGAGGCATCCGAACGCGCACCGGATGGCCACCGACGGCGTGCCGGGGACGCGCGGGACCGCGAACACCGGCCGGCGCCAGAGAAAGCCGTTGCCGGCGAGATATACGAGCGCCGAGATCGCGAGAAGACAGAGACCGGCGTCGCGCAGGAGAAGCGCCGGCTTGTCCGGCAGCCCCGGTATCCAGGACCCGACGGAGAGGATCACGCCGGCCGCCTGCGTCCAGAGCGCGG
>DASQJK010000171.1:0-5951 GCA_035631095.1 Thermoanaerobaculia bacterium | reverse complement strand
CCGGCACCTTCCTGTTCGGCCTCGCCTTCTCCTCGATCTATCGCCGGCCGGTTACCCGCTCCGTGGCGTCCACGTGGATGTACCGGAACATCCCGCCTCCCGCTCGCGTCGCGAACGAAGACTGGGACGACGGGCTCCCCTTCCCAGATCCGGTGTACGAGGTGAAGGACTACGCCGGCCCAGTCCTCCACATGTACAACCCCGACTCGAGGACGAAGGTCGAGGAGCTCGTCTCGACGCTCCAGGGCTCCGATTGGATCGCGATCACGAGCAACCGCGCGTACGGCAGCGTCACGCGCGTTCCCGACGTGTTTCCCGTGACGCGCGAGTACTACCGGCTCCTCTTTTCAGACCGCCTCGGTTTCGTCAAGGCAGCCGACTTCACCTCCTACCCTTCCCTGGGTCCGCTGCGGATCCCGGACGACTCCGCCGAAGAGACGTTCACCGTCTACGACCATCCCCGCGTGCTGCTCTTCCGCCGGACGAAAGAGTTTTCGGCGCAGCGCGTGCGGCAGATGCTCCTCGCGGCCCTTCCCCCGGGCGCTCAGCCTCCGGTGATGGACGAGTGGGCCCGCTGGCCGCGGGCGCGGCGGCGCGTCACCGAGCCGATCGTCCCGGGGAGCGCGTCCGCTTCGACCCGGATCGCGGCCTCGCCGGCAAAGCCCGCGGGCGGGGACCTTCCAGGCTCCTGGCCGGCGGCGATCGTGTTCTACGCCGCGGCGCTCGCCATGGGCGCGTTCGCCTTTCCGATCTGCTTCCGCGTCTTCACGCGCCTCGACGACCGCGGCTTCGGTTTCGCGCGGACCGCCGGGCTCGCGGCCGCCACCTACGTTTTCACCCTCGGTGTCCACGAGCGCCTCCTGACGAGCGGCCGGGCGGCAGCGTGGCTGGTCGCCCTGGTGCTCGCCGCCGCCGGGGGGATCGCGGGCTGGTCGCGCCGGCACGAGATCGGCGGGTTCCTGCGGGGCAGGCGAAGCAGCCTCCTCTTGTCGGAAGGCGTCTTCCTGTTCGGCTTCGTCCTGTTCGCGGGACTGCGGGCGCTGAACCCCGAGATCTTCTGGGGCGAGAAGCCGATGGACTTCTCGATTCTGAACATCCTCGTCCGCACCCGCACCCTCCCGGCGTCCGACCCGTGGATCGCGGGCGCTCCGCTCGGCTACTACACGTTCGGGCAGGAGATGATCGCGTTCCTCACGCTCCTGACCGGGCTCTCCACCCGGTACACGTTCAACCTCGCGTTCGGATTCATCGGAGGGGCGACGCTCCAGGGCGCCTTTGCGCTCGTGCGCAACTGGACCGGGCGGCGTCTCGCGGGCGTCATTGGAGCGGCCTTCGTCGTCCTCTTCGGAAACCTCGCCGGTCTGCGCGAGTGGCTGATCAACCAGCCGCTCGACCCCAGCCACCGAGGACGACATCTCGACTGGCACTACTTCTGGGCCACGTCGCGCGTGACGGGCGGCACCACCATCAACGAGTTCCCATTCTGGAGCCTCGTCTTCGCCGACCTGCACTCTCACGTCCTCGCGTTCCCGCTCTTCCTCCTCGTGTTCGCGTGCGCCCTCGAGCTCGTGCGGACGCACGCGGACGCGGCGGCGCGCGCGCGGAGGCGGATCGTCTCCGCCGCGGCGCTCGGCGCCGCAGTCGCGGCGCACGGCCTCACGAACGCGTGGGACATCCCCTTTCTCGCCGGTCTTCTCGTCCTCGTGTCCATCGTCGCAGCCTTCGGGCCGGGACGACTGGGGACACGAGGGGCTCTCCGGGCGCTCCTCTCTCTTTTCGTCGCGGCGGCGACCGCCGTCGTTCTGTTCCGTCCCCTCTGGGTGCGCGGAGGCGGAGCGCCCGGCTTCGGCCGGAACGTCTCCGAAAGGGCGACCGGCGCCGACATTCTCACCGTCTTCGGCGTCTTTACCTTCCTGGCGCTCACGTGGTGGCTCGTTGCAGCGGCGCGGCGCCGGATCGACGCGGGAGGCAGCCGTGCGGGAACGGCCGCCCTGATGCTTCTGGGAGGCCTCGTCCTGGCGGCCGCGGCGTGGCGCCTGCCGGACCTCTTCTTCGCGATCGCGGTGCTGCTCTTCGTGACGGCGGCGCTCGCATTCGAGAAGTCGCCGGAAGGCAGGCTCGCGTGCGGGCTCGTCGCGACGGCGTTTTTCCTGATCCTCTTCGCGCAACGCTTCTACATCTACGACCGCCAGAACACGTTCTTCAAGATGTACCTCGAGGTGTGGTTCTGCTTCGGAATCGCGGGCGCCGTTCTGGCCTTCGGACGGCGTGACCGGCCCGGAGCATTCGCCGCCTGGCCCTTCCCGTTGAAGGGCGCATTCCTTGTTCTCTGCGGCGCGGCCCTCTTTCACACGGTCATCGGAGGGCGCGGGGGCGTCGGCCTGAATCGACCGTCGCTCCCCGATGGGGTATCGGCCGGCCCCATCTCTCTCGACGGCGGCGCGTATCTGGACCGATGGCATCCCGGCGAGGCGCGCGCCGTGCGCTGGCTCTGGGAGTCGGTGCCGGGAACGCCCGTGGTCCTCGAAGCGCAGGGTCCGAGTTACCAGCAGTTCGGCCGCATCTCGATGCTGACCGGTCTTCCGACCGTTCTCGGCTGGGAGTACCACGTTCAACAGCGAGGGAATCCCCAGACGGAGATCGACTCGCGTGTCCAGGCGGTCCGCGCGATGTACACGAACCCGAGCGCTTCCGCCATCGAGCCTCTCCTGCGCCGGTACGGGGTCGCGTACGTGTACGTCGGGCCGCTCGAGCGCCAGACCTACCCGGCCGCGGGCCTGGCGAAGTTCGATTCGGCGAAGGACCTCTTCCGGGTCGCCTACGAGAACCCGGACGTGAAGATCTATCGAGTGATGGGCGCGGGCTCCGACGACGTCGTCGTGACGAGGCGGGAGTCGCTCCCGCCGCCGGAACCGGGAGCCGCATCCACCGCCGCGCCCGACTCGGAGCCCGAGGAGGCTCCCTCGATCGCCGCCGAGGCGGCAGCGGACCTGTCGCCCTGGGGAAAGATGCGCGAGCCGCGCGACGCCGCCGTCGACGAGAAGGGCCGCGTCTGGATCGCCGACTTCGGCCACTCGCGCCTGCGTGTGTTCGACCGGCGCGGAGGCCTGCTCGGCGGATGGGGCGGGAAAGGAGACGGGCAACACGGCTTCCGCGAGCTCTGCGGCGTCGCGGCCCGCGGCAGCGACCTCTACGTCGCGGACACCTGGAACGGGCGCGTCGAAAAATTCGGGCAGGACGGCACGTGGAAAGCCGCGGCGAAGGAGCTCTACGGTCCGCGCGGCGTCGCGGCGGGAGCCGACGGGCGCGTCTGGGTCGCGGACACCGGCAACAGCCGCATCGTCGTGTACGACGAGAACCTCGCCGGAGCGCAGCCCATCGGCAAGAAGGGGTCAGGCGCCGGCGAGCTCGACAACCCGATCGGCATCGCGGTCGCTCCCTCCGGAAAAGTCTACGTCGCGGACGCGGGCAACCGCCGCATCCAGGTGCTCGATCCGGCGGGAAACTTCGCCGCGAGCTGGCCGGTGCCGGGATGGGGCAGCGGCGTCGAGCCGCATCTCGAGGTCGATGGAGACGAGAACGTCTGGGTGACGGATCCTTCCGGAAACGCCCTTCTCGAGTTCGGTCCGGACGGCCGGTTGCGGCAACGCATCACATCGGACCTGGGGCATCAGCCGTTCTCGAAACCGACAGGCCTCGCGGTCGACCGGACGCAGGGTGTGCTCTACGTCGTCAATTCCGGAAGCAACGGCGTTTCGACGATCCGCCTGCTGCGGGGCACCCCGTGGTGACCGCCGTCCCCGCCGATCAAAGGCATCGCTGGACAAGAACGCATCCATCCTTTACGTTTGAAGCGACATACAGCCATTCGAGGGGACTTTTTTGAAGGAGCGGCGATGACCATGTCGATGCCTCCGGCCGGCCGGATTTTGCGCGGGGCCGCGCTTCTCCTGGCCCTTCTTCCCCTGATGACAGCCTGCGGTAAGAAAGAGACCGCCGGCGGCCCCGCGCCCGCTGCGGGGACCTCGGGTGCGGCAGCGGCGCCGGAGCCGACGGCCGCCCAGGCGGCGCCCGCCCCCTCCATCCGCGAGACCGCCGAAGCCGGCAAGCAGCCCTGGGACGGATTGAAGACACCGAGCGACATCGCGCTGGACGACAAGGGCCGCCTGTGGGTGGCGGATCAGGGCAACTCGATGATCCGCGTTTACGACGCCGCCGGCGCTCCGCTCGGCAGCTGGGGCAGCCGCGGGTCCGGGCAGTACGGGCTGCAGGAGCTCTGCGGGCTCGCGATCAAGGGAGACAATCTCTACATCGCGGACACGTACCGCACCGGCGTCGAGATCTTCTCGCTTTCGGGGCAGTTCAAGGCGAAGAGCACCGCCGGGCTCTTCAATCCCCATGACGTCGCGCCCGCGCCCGACGGTAAGGTCTGGATCTCCGACTCGGGGAACAACCGTCTGGTCGTCTCGGACGCCGACCTTTCGAATCCCCGCCCGGTGGGCCGCCCCGGCGCGGGTCCCGGCGAGTTCGCGAACCCGGGGAGTCTCGTGGTCGGGCCCTCCGGCAAGGTGTACGTCGCCGACATCGATAACAAGCGCATCCAGGTTCTGGACGGCGAAGGCAACCCGAAGGCGCAGTGGAAGGTCGCCGGGTGGGGCCCGAACGGCGACGGCTACCTCGAGCTCGACGCGGACGAGACGCTCTTCGCGAGCGACACGAACGGCAACGCGGTCGTGCACCTCGACCGCAGCGGACGTGAGGCGCACCGCTGGACCGCCGACGACGGCGGAGAGAAGTTTTCCCTGCCCCGCGGGATCGCCCTCGACCGCCGCAGCGGGACTCTCTACGTCGTGAACTCGGGGAAGAACGCCGTCACCACCCTGAAGGTCTCCGGAAAGAAGTGACCGCCTCGGCCTCGGGGCAGCGCCGCGTTCTCTTCGCGCTCGTCCTGCTGATCGCGATCGCGACGCATTTCCTGCGCCTCGGCGACCGGCCTCTGCACCACGACGAGTCGATCCACGCGTTCCAGTCCTACACGCTTTCGAGGGAGGGCACGTGGCGCTACGACCCGGCGTACCACGGGCCCTTCCTGTATTATGCCAATGCGGCCGTCTACAAGATCCTGGGCGCGACGAACACCACGGCGCGCCTCCTGCCGGCGGCCTTTGGCGTCGGACTCCTCCTCTTCGCGCTGCCGCTCGCCTCCTGGTTCGGATCGGGCGCCGCGGCCGCGTACGTCATCCTGGTCCTCGCGTCGCCGCACCTGACCTACTTCTCCAGGTTCATCCGGGAAGACCTCTATTCGCTCGTGTTCACCTTCGGGACGATCGTCGCCTTCCGAAGGTTCCTCGAGACGGACCGCTCCCGCTGGCTGACGCTTTCGGCCGTCTCGTTCGCGCTCGCCGGGACGACGAAGGAAAACGCCTACATGACCGGCGTTCTCTTCGTGGTATTCGGAGCCTGGCTCTTTCTCGAAGGAGCGCTCTCTCAACCGGGCGGGTTCTCGGGGACGTTTCGGGCGGCTCGCGACTGGACGCAGGCGCGGCTCATCCCGATCGCGATCGCGGCGACCGTGTTCCTGAGCATCTGGGCGCTCCTCTACACCGCTTTCGGCCGGTATCCGGGAGACTGGCTCGCCATCCCGAAAGCGATCAAATACTGGATCGGCCAGCACTCGATCGCGCGGATCCCCGGTCCCTGGTACTACTACTTCCCCCAGCTGCTCATGTACGAAACGGCGACGCTCGTGGCGGCGCTCTTCGTGCTGCGGCGGCCGGACATCCGGCGCGACCGGTTCATCCAGTCCGTCGCCTGCGCGCTCGGCGGCCTCGCTTTCGCGGCGGCCGCCTCCTCCATGCTCGGCGAGACCTCCGCATCGAAGTGGGCGTTCCGCGCGATCGCGTTCCTGAGCCTCGTCGCCGCGGTGGACCGGCTGCGCCTCAAATCCCCGG
>DASQJK010000170.1:0-10561 GCA_035631095.1 Thermoanaerobaculia bacterium | reverse complement strand
TTCGACCGTCAGGTTGTCGCCCGAGCAGCCCAGCACGATGTCCGGGTCCTCCCCGTCGTTCGAGGATGCCCACCGCCAGATCGAAGCGCCGACGCGGCAGTGCTCGATCGCCTCGTCCATCGTGAGCCACTGGTGCATCGGCTGTTTCCCCGCGATGACCAGGTTGATGTAATTCGTCGTCTGAAGGCAGTGGTTCATCGTCGAGAGAAGGCAGTTCGCGTCGGGAGGCAGATAGATCCGATAGGTCTTGCCCTTCTTCGTGAGCAGGTTGTTGATGAAGCCGGGTCCCTGGTGTGAGAACCCGTTGTGGTCCTGCCGCCATGCCTCCGACGTGAGGAGGTAGTTCAGCGACGCGACGGGAGCGCGCCAGGACGTCTCCGTGGCCGCCTTCAGGAACTTCGCGTACTGGTTCATCATCCCGTCGACGATCGGGAGGAACGCCTCGTAGCAGGGGAAGAGGCCGTGGCGGCCCGTGAGCAGATATCCCTGCAGCCAGCCCTGGCACATGTGCTCAGAAAGGATTTCGAGGACGCGGCCGTCGCGCGCGGTCTTCTCCGTTCCCGGAGGCGTCGGCCAGACGTATTGGCGCGACGTGACGTTCAATACGTCGCCGAGGCGGTTCGACTCGAGCTCATCGGGGCACACGATCCGGAAGTTGCGGCGCGGCTCGTTGTCGACGATCACGTCGGAGAGGTACGCCCCGAGCGCCTTCATGTGACTCGAGCGGATGGAGCCCCTGGCCTCGGGATCGACCGGGACCGCGTGGCGGTCGAGCGGCGGCACCGCGAGCGGCACGCGGCGAAGCCCGCCGTTGGCGGCGCGATTCATCGCGATTCGCAGCGGGGGAGGGGGACACTGCGACAGGAGGTCCGGCTGAGGGCGGCCCTCCGAGTCGAACAGCTCCTGCGGCGCGTACGAGCGCAGCCATCGTTCGAGAAGCGCGAGATGCGCGGGGTTCTCCCGCGGATTCGGTATCGGGATCTGGTGCGACCGGAACGTCCCCTCTACGGGCTCACCGTCGACTTCCCGCGGACATCCCCATCCCTTCGGCGTCTCGAGGACGATGAGAGGCCAGCGCGGCCGCTCCATCTCTTCGCCTCCGCGCGCGCGGCCCTGCAGCGCGCGGATCTTTTCAAACGCGGCTCCGACCGTCTCGTCGAGATCCTCTTCGATGCGGTCGCTCGCCCGGACGAAGAGGACTTCCCAGCCGTACCCCGTGTACAGGGAGACGATCTCCTCCTCGGTCATGGTTCCGGAGATCGACGGATTCGCGATCTTCCACCGGTTCAGATGCAGGACCGGAAGCACCGCTCCGTCCGTCCCCGGGTTGAGGAACTTGTTGCCGTTCCAGCTGCCCGCGGTCGGGCCCGTTTCCGCTTCTCCGTCGCCAACGATGCAGCAGACGACCAGGTCGGGATCGTCGAACGCCGCTCCGAACGCCGTCGAAAGCGCATAGCCGAGCTCGCCGCCCTCGTGGATCACGCCGGGCATCGCGGGCGAGAGATGGCTCGGGAATCCGCGCGGCCACGAGAAAGCGCGGAGGAAGCGCTCCATCCCCGCGCGGTCCCGCGTCATCTCCGGGTAGAACTCCGTGATCGTCCCTTCGAGGTACATGTTCGCCATGTTCGCGGCGGCGCCGTGCCCGGGCCCCGTGACGAGCAGGACGTTCGCGCCCGTGCGGAGGATCTCGCGGTTCAGCGCGGAGTAGACGAGGTTGATTCCCGGTGCGGTCCCCCAGTGCCCGAGCAGGCGCTTCTTGATGTGCTCGGGCCGGAGCGGCTCCTCGAGGAGCGGGTTGGCTCTCAGGTAGATCTGCGCGGCAGCGAGATAGTCGACGGCGCGGCGGTACCGCGCAACCGACGCGGCATCGGAAGCCCGGGCTCGCGAGTCCCTCGTCGCCGGTTCGTGGTCCTTCGTCGTCCCGGTCACGCTCTCATCCTATGACTGCGGACTATCCGACTACCCGCTACCCCCGACCCCCGACTACCGACTACCGACTACCGACCACCTTCTACCGACCGGTCCTACCTCCCCGTCCGGCGGAACCGCAGCGTTTCGCCGGAGGAGACGCTCTGGACGACCAGAGTTCCGGGCTCCACTCGCAGATTCCACTTCCCGATCGCACCGCGGATCGCGAACGCGCAGGTCGTCCCCTGTACTTCGCCGAAAAATCCGTCGCCCTGCGGCTCCATGTAGAGGGCACAGGCGGCGTTCGCCTCGGAGGCGGTGAACCGCGTCGCGCGCGGCGAGAGCGAGCTCACCGTGGGGTCGAAATGGGGGATGTATCCGAGGTACACGCCGCGGCCCTGGCTCTCGAGATGCATGAAGCCCTGCTCGCGCACATTGTCTTCGTCGAAGGTGCCGGACACTTCGAGAAAGAGGTCGTACGGGTGGCGCAGCGAGTGGAATCCGGCGCTCTCGATGTCCGCGTGAAGACGGTTGCCCGGAGTGACACCTTCCCACCGCCCCGACATCATCGCCGCGAAGTCCGCGACGAGGTTACCGCCGCGCCTCTCGCGGTCCGGAGCGGCCGGAGGAGGGACGCCGGCATCGCTTGAAGGAGGCGGCGCCGGATTGGTGGTACATGCCGCGGCAAGCGCCAGGACAAGCAGAGCAAAAGCGAAGCGGGAAGCGAGCGCGCGCATGGAGGACCTCCGCCCCGGAATCGGTGCAAGAAGAGGGCCGCTGACCCGCTCCGACTCGACTCCAACTACCGACTACCGACTACCGACTACCGACGACCGACCCTCCGCTCACGCATCCGCCGGCACGACGAGCACCGATCGATCCGCCGATCGCAGCACCTGGAACGTCACGTCGTCCCTGCCTCGGACGGAACGGGCGCGGCCGGCGTGGCGCCCGATGACGACGAGATCGTGCGCGCCCGATCGGGTCTCCGCCAGGATGCCCTCGAGCGGCGTCCTGGCGGGGAGGACCTTGCGCGCGCCGTCGACCCCGAGGGCCTGAAGCGTGCGCACGCCGCGGTCGAGGTGTGCGTGCACCCACGCAGCGGGCTCCTGTCCTCCCACCGCAACGTGGAGGAGGAGGACGCGTGCGCGCAGACGCGCCGCCAGCCACCCGCCGAAGCGGACGTCGTTTCTTCCCGGCTCGCCGACGGCCGTGCAGATGAGGAGGCTTCGAAGCGGGCGCTCGCCGCCTCTGGCGAAGAGGATCGGAGTCTTCGAACGTTGAAGCAGGGCTCGCTCGCCGGGCGCGCGGCGCCGCTCGTCCCCGCCGCCGTCGGCGACGACGAGGTCGTAGAAGCTCTCGGAGACTTCCGAGAGGACCTGTTCGGTTCGGTCACCCGCTCTCACTCGGAGCTCGACTCCCGACGCGTCTTCGCCGAGGCGGCTCCGGATCTCCGAGCGTGTCCGCTCCACGCGGTCCGAGTCCTTCGCGATCCCGAGTACCGTCAGGACCGCCTTGATGGAACGCGCCAGTTTCGCCGCCGCGATCGCGGTCTCCGGAGCCTCTCCCAGGGACAGCACGCGCGGCTCCGGCTGCGCGAGCACGCGCCATCCCTTGAGCAGGACCGACACCTCGTCTGGAATCGCGCGATCGGCGCCGAGGACGGCGTCGACGAGAATGCCCGTCTCGCCGAAGGGCGCCACGGGAAAGATCTGACGCAACCCCGCCTGCTCGGGAATGCGCACGCGAACACGCTTCGAAGAGCCTGCGAAAATTTCTTCGATCACCGTTCCGGTCCCGAGCGTCGGCGTACCCTCCGGCTCCGTACCCGGTGAGGGATCGAGCACGAGCTGCTCGGGACGGATCAGGACCCGCACGGGGCCGCCCTCCTCGTGCGGCAGGTCGGCCGGGATCGGAAGAGTTACTCGGCCGAAACGGGCCTGCCCCTCCTCGCACCGGCCGTGGAGGACCACTCCGGCGCCGAGAAACGTCGCCACGAAGAAGCTCTGCGGCCGCGAATACAGCTCCTCTCCCGTCCCGACCTCGAGAAGGCGGCCCCTGTCGACGACGCCGATCCGGTCCGCGAGCTCGAACGCCTCGTCCTGGTCGTGAGTGACGAGGATCGTGGTGACGTGGAGGGCCTGCTGGATTTCCCGAAGCGTCCTTCGGAGCTGCAGCCGGATCTTCGCGTCGAGGGCGCCGAAGGGCTCGTCGAGAAGGAGCACGCGCGGCTCGTACGCGAGGGCGCGCGCGAGAGCCACCCGCTGCTGCTGGCCCCCGGAGAGCTGGCTGGCGTAACGGCCGCCGAGCCCGCCCAAGCCGATGAGCTCGAGCAGCTCGCCGCTCTTTTTCCGGCGCTCCGAGCGCGAGACGCCGCGCAGCCGCAGGCCGAACTCGATGTTTCTCGCCACCGTCATGTGCCGGAAGATCGAGTAGTTCTGGAAAACGAAGCCCACGCCGCGGGCCTGCGGAGGCAGGTTCGTCACGTCGCGGCCGAAGAGCGTGACGGTCCCGCCGTCCGCGCGCGAGAGCCCCGCGATCAGCCGGAGCACGGTGCTCTTGCCGCTGCCGCTCGAGCCGAGCAGAACGAAGAGCTCGCCCTCTCCGACTTCGAGCGAGACGCGATCGACGACGCGGCGCCCCGCGTACACCTTCGTCAGCTCTTCGAGGACGATCGACATGGGCCCGCCTACGCGGCCTTCTTCGTGCGTGCGGTGTAGCGGAAGAGGAAGAAGAAAATCAGAAACGAGAGGGCAGCGAGCACCGCGGCGATCGCGTTCGCCTGCGCGATGTCGCCCGCTTCGAACTGCGCGAAGATGTACAGAGGCGCGGTCTGAGTGCGCAGTCGCAGGTTGCCCGAGACCATCACGGTCGCTCCGAACTCTCCGAGGGAGTGGGCGAACGTGAGGAGGGCTCCCGTCACGAGCCCGCCGCGGAGCGCCGGCAGGAGCACCAGCCGGAACGTCGTCCAGCGGCCGGCTCCGATCGTGTAGGCCGCCTCCTCGTACGTCGTCTCGAGCTCGTCGAGCAGCGGCTTCACCGTGCCGAGCATGTAGGGGAACGTCACGAAGAGGTGGGCGAGCAGCACGCCGGCCGGACGGAACATCGGCTGGATACCGAGCGGCGTGATCAGCTTTCCGAGGAGTCCGATCGGTCCCCACAGGAGCAGAAGCGACGTGCCGACGACGACCGTGGGAATCGCGACCGGGAGGTTCACGACGATGCCGAGCGTGCGCTCGCCCCGGAACCGGTACTTCGAGAGAACGTATGCGGCGAAGGTCCCGAGCACGGCGTTGATCCCCGCCGTCAGGAAAGCGATGAGCAGGCTGAAGCGCAGCGCGAACTGCGCCTCGGGCGCCCGGACGGCGCGCCAGAACGCGGGGAGGCCGCCGCGCAGTGCGAAGACGAACACCGCGCCGAGCGGCATGAGAAGGAGCGGCAGAAGTATGAGGACGAGGATCGACACCGGGGCGAACGCCGTGCGCTCCCTGCGTCGGCGCGTTTCGACCGGAAGCGCCGCGCTCATTTTCCGAGCTCCTTCAGCACTCGTCCTTTCCAGACTCCGTCCACGATCTCCTTCTTCGCCCGGGACCAGCCGCCGAAATCGGAGATCGTGAATCCGTCTTCGATCCGAGCGAGGCGGGAGTTTCGTCCTTCGTCCACGCTCCGGAAACCGTACTTCGAAAACGCGGCCTGTGCGCGGTCGGACCAGAGGAACTGCACGAAAGCGTCGACGAGATCGCGGTCGCGGCCGGGGATGTTCCGGTCGATGCGCACGAGCGTGTGCTCGGAGTAGATCGTGCTGCGGGGATACACGATGTCGGAATTGAGTGTCCCCCGATACCTGTCGAAGAGTGCCTCCTGCTCGTACGTCACGAGCGCGTCGCCGAAGCCGTTTTCGAACTGGGTGCGAGCCGCGCGCGCGGAAGCGGCCTGCGCGACGACGTTTCTCCACACGCCGAGGAGCATGTCGTAGCCGCCCCGGGGCCCGCCGCCCGGCCTCCGGAACCCGGCGCCATACTCGGCCACGATCGCCCAGTTCGCGCCGCCCGACGTCAGCGGATCCGGATGCACCACCCGGACCCCCGGTGAGGCGAGATCGCTGAAGTCGCGGATGTGCAGCGGATTGCCGCGGCGCACCAGGATCACGAAAGGCGTCCGGTTGACCACACCGGCGTGGGGAAAGGTCTTCCAGGAGTCTTTCGGCACGACTCCGGCGGCCGCGAGCTTCAGCGCGTCGAGCTCGAGCGACAGGAGAGCGATTTCCGCGGGCACCCCCATCAGGATCTGGTTCGTGACGGTGCCGGATCCCGCGAACGAGCTGACGAGCTCGACCGTCTCGCCCGTCTTTGTGCGCCACTCGTTCTGGAACTCCGGGAACACTCCATGGTTGAGCGAGTCGGCGAGGATGCTGAACCCGTAGAGAACGATCGTCCGCGGCGGACGCGCTTTCCGGCTGAGCGGCAGCCAGGGGACGACGGCGTAAACGAGGAGCGCGGCCGCCGCGAGCACGGGCAGCACGACCCCGATGCGCTGAAAAAACACCCTGCGGCGGAACACGCGGCCCGCATCATGGCAAGAAAGCCGCCGACCCGCCGCATTCCCAGCATGGAGCTTGCATTTGCGGGGCTATGGACGGCTCATGAGCACGAAACCGAGGCCCCACGCCCCGCCCGCGCGGAAAATCCGCCAGGACGAGGAGGTTCAGAAGGCCCTGGAACAAGCCGCACCGGGGGCGGAGAGGTCCGTGCCCGCCGGGCGGCGTCGAGGCCTGACCTGGGCGGTTATCTGGGGGGCCTGCCTTGTCCTCTCCGCGCTCCTCCTCCTGCTCATCGATCAGCGCGTCGTCGATGTTCCCGGCGGGCCGCTCAGCCTCCTGCACCGGGTCTCCCTCGCTCTCGTCATTTTTTTCGGAGCCATCTTTTCCGAGTACGCCGTCGAACACTTCCTGATTTCGCGCCTCGAAAGCGCCGTGGCCCGATACAACCTCACGCGGATCCTGCGTCTCGTCGCCGCTCTCGCGGTTCTGGGGATCCTCGGGTCGATCGTCTTCGGAAACATTTATACCGGTCTGGTCTCGCTCGGCGTCATGTCCATCATCGTCGGCCTCGCAGTGCAGACTCCGATGACGAGCTTCATCGGCTGGCTCTACATCCTCGTGCGCGCGCCCTACCGGGTCGGAGACCGGATCCAGATCGGCAACGCGACGGGCGACGTCATCGAGGTGAGCTACCTGGACACGACGCTCTGGGAGTTCGGCGGCAAGTATCTGTCGAGCGACCATCCGAGCGGCCGCATCATCAAGTTCCCGAACTCCAACGTGTTGAACACGGCCGTCTACAACTATTCATGGCCGCTGTTCCCCTACATCTGGAACGAGATCAAGCTTCAGGTGGGCTACGAGAGCGACCTGGAATTCATCGCCACGACCATGATCGAAGTCGCCGAGAGCGAGATCGGGGACGAGATGCAGGACCGCGTGCGCGTCTACCGCGACTTACTCGCGAAGACGCCTGTCGACGAGCTCACCGTCCAGGAAAAGCCCGTCGTCCTGTTTCGCGCGAGCGAGAACACCTGGCTCGAGGCCGTCCTGCGGTATCTCGTCGACCCGAAGAGGGCCGGACGGGTCAAGACGGCGCTTCTTCGCAAGCTGCTCGCCCGGCTGAACGCCGCACCCGACAAGGTGCTCTTTCCGAAGGGGCCCAACCGCTGACGGCGACGGCGGCGGATTGAAGTATCGTCAACGCAAGGAGGAGCACAACTATGGCGCGTTCCAGTCTGAGGATCGGCGCGGCGCTCGCCGCGGGGATGTTCGTGGCGGCGCTCGCCTTCGCGGCCAAGCCGGACGCCTACCAGGTCACCGGCAACGTCGTCGAAGTGAGCGGCGACAAGATCGTGGTGATGAAGGGCAAGGAACGGTTCGAAGTCGCGCGCGACGCCGGCACGAAAATGAGCGGCGACGTGAAGGTCGGCGACAAGGTCACGATCCACTACCGGATGACGGCGACGGAAGTCGAGTCGAAGGCGGGGGCGGCCAAGGCGCCCGCCAAGTCCACGGCGAAGACGAAGAAGGCGGCCTGAGAGCCGTCCGGACCTCGAGAGCGAGAGCGGGCGCCCCTCCGGTGCCTCTCTCGCTCTCTTCTCGTCTCGCTATTTTTTGTCCTGGGAAGATCCGCAGGTGCCAAAAAGGAGCCTGTCCTTTCGGCCGATGCGCGAAATGATCTCGCGACATCTGGCGCGGGTTCATGAGTTTGCGTCGTCCTCCCCTCCGGCGCGTTTCGGGAACGACCCTTGCACTTTTACGGGCAAACGAGCGGACACAAAATGACGCGACCCCTGCCCCCCTCCCATCGTCGTCCGAGCTCCGAGCGCCAGGCGCCCGTCCCTTCGAAACTTCCACTCGCTCCCCGTCCGCTCGAGCCGGGATTCCTCGAGTGGGTCTCGCGGAGGAACGCTCCGCCGCTTCGCCAGCTCGAGCTGCCCGTTCCCCCGGAAATCCAGATCGAGGACGATCCCGAGTACCGGCCGTCTCGCGACCGCCGCCGCTGAGGCGATCGCCCGCGGGATAGTCTTCCCGCCATCGCCGGCTCCTACTGCGACGTCGCTCCGGGACACCCCGACCACGGCCCGTACCACGAGGCGGAGTACGGATTTCCGCTCTCGACCGACGCCGAGCTGTTCGAGCGGCTGACGCTCGAGATCAACCAGGCCGGCCTGTCGTGGCTGACGATCCTCCGCAAGCGCGACGCCTTTCGCAAGGCGTTCGAGGGATTCGATCCCGCGCGCGTGGCGAAGTACGGTGCGCGGGAGCACAGGCGGCTCATGTCCGACGCGGGAATCGTGCGCAACCGCCTCAAGATTGACGCCGTGATCGAGAATGCCCGGCGGATCGTCGAGATCGCCCGGGCGCACGGCTCGTTCCGCGCGTGGCTCGACGCCCATCACCCGCGGTCGAAGGAGGAGTGGGTGCGGCTCTTCCGCGAGACGTTCCGGTTCACAGGCGGAGAGATCGTCGGTGAGTTCCTGATGAGCACCGGATACCTTCCGGGCGCCCACCGGGAGGGCTGCCCGGTGCTGCCGCGCATCCGCCGGGCGAAACCGGCGTGGTCGCGTCGCTCGTCGCCCCGGCGGCGCCGCGCTAGTCGGTCCGCAAAGTAGACGGCGCCTGCGGCTCCTGAAGGCCCGCCGCGCGCGGGGCGAGCTCCCGCGGCGTCCGCCGCTTGCGCGGCGTCTGCGTGGGCGTCGGCACCATGGACGACGGGGTGGGGGTCGGCGTTGCCGTCGCGGTGACGGTTGGAATCGCCGTTGTGGAGGAGACGGTCGCCGTGGCAGTGGCGCTCGGCGTTCGGGTGGGCGTCGCCGTACCGCCGCCGGAAGGCGTTTGCGTCCGTGAGGGAGTGAGGGTCGGCGCGGGAGGGGTCGCCGTCGGAGTCGACGTGATGGTCGGTGTCGCCGCCGTGCCTCCGCCCTGGTATCCGAGAGAGACGACCTCGAAGTCGGCCGCCGTCAGACCCGCGAACGCCGGGTTGAGCACCGAGTTGTTCCAGCGGGTGTCGTAGGTCCCGCCGATGTACATGTCGCTCCCGTTGTCGGCGACGATCAGCCCGTACTTCTTCATCGCGCGGAAGATCTTCTGGGCGTCCGCGGGGAACCGCGAAATGTCCGTCGAAGCCTTGAGCCGGAGCCGCGCTCCCATCGGCAGCGCGCCGGACGTCGAACCCGCGCGGTGCGAAGCGGGGTAGACGTACCCGTTGGTCGCGCGGACGGTGAAACGGAAGGCGTGACCGATCTCCGCGGCGCCGTACACCTCGTCGTAGCGGACGAGCCCCGGCAGGATCGCGAGGCCCGCGGCGTCAGCCGACGTCCATCCGTCCGGACGCCGGTCGTTTCGGTTCATGTCGAAGAACGCGCCGGAGCCCGCCTGCCACTGCGCGCCGTCGTAGAAGACGTTGTAGAGCTCGTACAGGTAGCGGTTGTCGCGATCCACGATGAGCAGGTGCCGGTCCGATATCGCGCGACGGTCCACGTTGCCCGGATAGCCGTCCTCGATCCACTTCGGTTGCGTGATCGCCTCATCCGGTATCGGGTAGAACGGAAAGCTCTGGTTTGTCGTGTGGTCGACGCCGTCGCTCTCGCTCGAGTACTGGAAGTGCACCGACTTCTTCGCCTGCGTTCCGCCGACGACGGCGTACGGCATTCCGTAGATGTCGGGACCGGTGGCGGAGGCGTCGCCGCCGAAGTCCGGGTGGAGCGCTCGCGTCGTCCCGATGAAGCCGATGTATCCGGCGCTGCCCGGGTCGACCGGAGCCGTGGAGACGTCGAGGTTCCACCAGTTGTCGGCGGGGAAGAGCGGAAAGGGGCCGGGAAGCGGGCCGTTCGCCACGGGACCGCTCGACTGCGCGAAGAGGACGGCGGCACCCAGAAACAGGAGCAGGAGGGAACGATTCGAGAAACGGCGGCTGGCCATGGTGCGCCTTTCTCGAGCTTCGGAGAAACGGCCGAAGACACCTTCGGCGGTTACCCTGGAACTCGTGTGCGGAAAGGATGCACCCCCGCGGCGGCGAAATCAAGGCCAGCCCGCGCCGGTATAGCCTTTCCACCGATGCGCCTCAGTGCCTTCCTGCCGCTCCTCGTTTCGCTCGCCGCGGCCGTT
>DASQJK010000169.1:0-10087 GCA_035631095.1 Thermoanaerobaculia bacterium | reverse complement strand
GGATGGCGGCCGCGCTCTTCGGAATCGGCGCGGTGTCGGTTGTCGTGCTCGCGACGCTCCTCGGCCGCTACACGGACGCCGCTCTGCCGTGGCTCGACTCGACGACCACCGCGACGAGCCTCATCGCGCAGTGGATGATGGCGAAGAAGATCCTCGAGAACTGGCTCGTGTGGGTCGCGGTCGACGTCGTCTACATAGGCATGTTCCTCTTCAAATCGCTCGCCCTGACCGCCGTGCTTTACGCGGTTTTTCTCGTCCTTTCGACGATGGGTTATTTCCAGTGGAAGAGGTCCCTGCACTCACGGCCGGAGACGGCCGCCGCGTAGCAGTTTCTCGGGTTCGAGCCGCCCGTGACGCGGCGCGCCTCACTGGTCCCAGTCTTTTCCAAGCGTAGCGCTCTCTCGGGGTTCACCTTGTTCTTTCCCCTCATGCTCTCTCCTGTCGCGAACGATCCGAGGGGGTCGTCTTTTCCTGGCCGCGAAAATTTCTTGCCGGCGGAGCCGTTCGGTATCGAAGGAAGGCGCCAACGTCCTCCACCGGCTGGAGGAGGGCGGGGTCTTCGATGAATCGCACCCGCGCGTCCGTCTGTTTCGCGAGGACGACGAGCTCGTCGGCCCAGTCTTCTCCGCCGCGGATCGCAGCGCTCACGAGAAGCTCGTCGACCTGTCCCATCTCGAGGGCCGCTTTCGTCTCGTCCCTGCCGGTCACGCCGAGGCCGCCGGCCCGGTATTCGCCGAGGAGCTGCTCGACGCGCTCGGCGTCGGTCCGCGCATCCAGCTCGCGAAGGGCGGACATCGTCACCTCGAGTATCTCGGCTTCCGAGGTCTGCTTTTTGTCGAGCTTGACGGTGTCGACCACCTTTGCCGCCAGGGCCTTCGGCAACTCCCCGCGGATGAGAGGAACGATCACCTCGTCGCCCGAGAGCAAGATGTGCTCGGCTCTTTCCTTTTCGACGATGTCGGCCAGGGCGTCGACGAGCTCCTTCGCGTGGTCCTTTCTCAGCTTGTCGACGTGCCGCTGATAGCGCATCTGCGACCAGCCCCCGACGCTCGTGCGCTCCATCGAGGCGCTTTCGATCTCCTCCCGGTCGATTTCCCGTCCTCGACCGAAGACGTAGATCCGCGCGGACTTCGTGTCCGCGACCACGACGGCGTAGCGCGGGTACTCATCCACGATCCGGGCGAGGGGATACAGGTGAGGATGGGACGAGACGGAGATCCGGTTCTCGAGTATCGGCGCGTCGAGCTGAAGAGCTTCGAAGAAGCCGTCCTCGCCGGAACAGGCGAAGAGCGCGATCCCGTTCGCGGAAGGCCGCACTTCCTCCGAGAGGTACTTCTGGATCCGCTCGGCATCGCGTTCGAAGCTTTCCCGCTCGGGGGAGCGAAGCGGGAAAGTCCGGCCCCGGGCGGCGAGCTCTTTTCGGGCGAACGGCTGGTAATGGTCGCGCCCCTGGCTGTCGGGCCGCGCGTCGAGGTAGAGGCTCACGACGGGAAAACGGTCGCTTCGGAACCGCGCGAGGCGGTCGAGCGCCTGTGCGAGAGACGTCGAGGGTTCTTTTGCAGACTGTGCCATGGACCGATAGGCGAGCAAGGGATATGCCGCGGTGCTTGCGAGTTAAGATCGGGCCCTCCGCTCATGAGTTTTCGCATCTGGAAGAAAGGCGAGGGCGAAGGCGCGGCAACCCCGGGTCCGGGAACCACGCCGCGGCCCTCTTCCGGCCAGGAAGTCCTCCCCCGCGAGCTGGTCGACTCGACTCCCGGGCGGATCGTCACCATGTCGGTTCTCGCGGCGGCGTCGATGCTCGTGTTCGCTTTCGTGGACCGCAGCTATCCCGGCGTGCTCGGCTCCTCGAGCGCGTCGACTCTGTGGCTCGTAGGCGTCGCGGGTGCGATCGGCAGCTCGCTCGTGATCGCGTGGATCGCCGGCCGGAGCATGCTCGCCCCGGACCGGCTGCTGGATGCCGCGCTCCTGTACGAAGTTCTCATGGGCTTCTTCTTTTCGCTGAACTTCCACGCGGTGGCGGTTCAGTCCGGGATGGTCGTGCGCGGATGGTCCGCCGTCGCCGTGTGGGTGCTCGCCTACCCGCTCATCGTGCCGGGGACCAGGGGGAAAGTGATCCTCGCGACGGTCGCGACGGCGGCGATGGACCCTCTCGGACTGCTCCTCCAGGCGGCATCCGGCACGCCGGTCCCGAACGGCCCGGCCGCGTGGCTCCAGTTCCTTCCGACCGTGCTCTCCGCCGCGATCGCGATCATCGTTTCGCGCATCGTGTACCGGATGAACGTGGAGGCGGAAAAGGGCCACGAGATGGGCAGCTATCACCTGGAGGAGCTGCTCGGGCGCGGCGGGATGGGGGAAGTGTGGCGTGCGAGCCACCGGCTTCTCGCGCGGTCGGCAGCGATCAAGCTGATCCGGCCGGACTCCTCGGGCAGCGACGGACGGGAGTCGATCAACCGTTTCGAGCGGGAGGTCAAGGCGGCGGCCGGGCTGCAGTCTCCGCACACGGTGGACATCTACGATTACGGCACGACGGAAGACGGAACGTTCTACTACGTCATGGAGCTCCTCGAGGGATTCGACCTCGAGACGCTGGTGGAGCGATTCGGGCCCGTTCCCGCGGAGCGCGCGGTGCACATCCTCGTGCAGGCGTGCCTCTCGCTCGCCGAGGCGCATCAGGGGGGGCTCATCCACCGCGACGTGAAGCCCGCGAACATCTACGTGTGCCGCTACGGCCTCGAGTGGGATTTCGTCAAGCTGCTCGACTTCGGGCTCGTCAAGAACACGGCAGCCATCAACGAGCGCCAGCTTACGAACGCCGGGGTGATCGCCGGGACTCCCGGCTACATGGCGCCGGAGATGGGGCTCGGCTCGCCGGACCTCGACTGGCGGGCGGACATCTACGCGCTCGGCGCGGTCGGATACTGGCTCGTGACCGGCGGTCCCGTATTCGACGGGAAGCGCCCGCCCATGCAGATCATCATGGATCACATTCAGAAGAGCCCGCCGCCTCCCTCGGTGAGAACGGCCAACCCGATCCCGCCGGAGCTCGACGCCATCTTGCTCTCCTGCCTGCAGAAGGACCCGCACAACCGGCCGCAGACCATGCAGGAGCTCGCGCGGTCCTTGCGCGCGGTTCCTCTCGCGACGCCGTGGACGGAAGATCGCGCGCGCCGCTGGTGGCTCGCAAACGGAAGGCGGACTCGAGACGCGGCGCCGACGCCTCCCGACGCGGGGGCTCAGGAGTCGGTGCCGAGGGCGGTGGCGATTCAGTAGTCCCCGGGACGACTCACTCCATTCCCGCCCACGCCTTCCATCCCGCGACGAGCTCCGCGGGAGTCATCTGCGCCTCGCGCGCCAGCGCGGCCGCGAGGTTCGCGCCGGCGCCGAGGTCCCGCACGAGGCAGAAAACGCTCCCCTCGCCGCGCCGTTCCACGAGGTACTCGACGAGCCCGAGCGCCTCCGCGTAATTCGCGCGCGCTTTCTGCGCGTCGAAGCCGGCAGTGAGATTTCCATCCATCTCCTCGAGGCTCCGGGGCCGCGCGCTTCCGAGCTCGCGCCGGAACTCGGCCCGGGGAATCCGCCGGCCGGAACACCACTGCGCCAGGCCCTCGTGCAGCCATCCGGGAGCGCGGCCTTCCGAAACCTGCCGGATGAACGCGTGCGCCAGCTCATGGGAGAGGACCGACTCCGCCTGCGGGGCGAAGGGACGCGCGCTGTCGAGCGACACCCGGATCTTTCCGTCGAACACACCGGAGACCCAGTCGGGAATCGAGATCAGGGAGAAATACCTGTGCCCCGCGTGGACCACGACGGTCTGAGGGCCCCGCAGCGGGGTTCCGAAGAGCTCCGCCTGCCGGTCGTGCTCGCGCGAGAGGCTGCCCTCGATGCGGGCGAGGTCCTCGGCCGCCACCGCCTCGTCGCCGTAGATCGTGAACCGGTCGCTCGCGAGAGAACGTTGACCCGGGGTGGCCGAGAGCTCGCGGCGCGCTCGGTCGAGCCGGACGAGGACAGATCGGTCCGACCCGCCGCCGCGGCGGTAGAGCTCCCACGCGGCGACGGCGGCCTCGACTCGATGAGCGGAGAACATGCGGTCGCCGATCTCCGCATAGATGGGGGCTACGCCCGCGCCCGGCTCCCGATCGGACGCGGCGTCGAGGTAGGAGCGTGCGAACTCGTAATCCTCGCGCCGCGTGAGAGCGAGGATGAGTCGCGCGAGCGACCGGGTGTCGTCGGGAGCCCGGGCGACCGCCTCCTCGAGGACCTCGATGGCGGGGCCGAGGCGCCCCGCGTCCAGATAGCCGCGCCCGATCTTCGCGAGCTCCGCGGCCGCCGCCGCGGCGGGCGGCGGCTTCGGGCTCTCTTCGGCGCGTCGGAGCGCGGCGAGACGGGCGTCGAGGTAGTCGGGTGAGCCCGCGGCCGGAGCGGCCCCGGCGATAGTCACGGCGAGCGCGATTGCACACGCCGCCGCGCCGCGGGCCCGCCGCAAGGGCGCGGTCACGACACCCGGAAGGCGGTTTCGCTCTCCGATCGAATCGCCCGGTCCGTCGAGTCGCGAAAGGTCACGTGGAACGAATAGCGGCCGGGAGCGAGATTCGCGGTGGTGAAGTCGAGAAGGACTTTCACGACGCCGTCCGCCGTGCGGGGAGTCCTGCCCAGGACGTGCACCCCGGACGGCTCGATCGTCTCCCCGGCGGGACCCACGATCCTGAGCTCGACGTCGAACGCGGGGATGGATCCTTCTGGTCCCGGCGCGACGAGCATGAGGCACACGTGAGGGTTTGATCCGGGCGCGAGGGTGGGAGAGAGATCGGGGACGAAAGGCGCGCCCGCGATCGTGAACGGATCGGCGTCCCCCCCGGACGGCGCGTCGCGCACGATCCCCTCGGCGCCGCCCGTCTTGACGAAGAGCGGCGGCAGGGCCTGGAGCCGCACGGCGCCGAACTCGGGGACGTCCACCGGAGCGGCGGCGAACCCGAACCGGCCGTCGGAGGAGTTCCGCACGTAGACGCGGACCCGGTACTTTCCGGGCACCACGTGGCAGGTGCCGGCGAACAGTAGGTTTTCGACGGGTGACCGCTGACCTTCGACGACCGCTTCGCGCGCGAAATAGTCGACCATCTGCCCCGCCGCGTCGAACGCGTAGGCGTAGACCTCGAGGCGCGCCCGACCTTCGGGATCGCGGCCCCGCAGCGCCGCTTGGGGAACCGAGACGACGACGGGCAGCTGGGCGATCCGTCCGGACGAGAGCGGGAATGCGAGGACGTCGAGCGGAAAGTCGCCCGCCGCCTTCTCGTGCGCGATCACGTTCCCGGCCGACATGAGCCTCTGGAGCGGCGTCAGGCCGCGGAAGGAGGGACGGTCGTAGTAGCCCGGCCGCGCGGACACTCGAGCGCCCTTTACGCGCGTCCGCACGCGGATCGGATGGTACTTGCCGTCCGAGCTGGCCGAGGACGAATAGGAGAGCACATACGTCAGGCTCGTCTTCTCTTCGACTCGGGCGATCTGGGTCGAGAGGTCGTTCCCGTTGCGGATCAGCTCGCCGCCGGTGCCGTGCGCCAGAGCGAAGAGAAAATCCTCGCCCCTCTCCGCCGGAGCGATCGTCCCGTCCGATGAGCTGCGCAGGCCGGCGATGTCGACCGGATAGACGACGCAGTCCGACCGGCGGAGAAGCTCCGCCGTGTCGGCGAGCTGCTTCTGCATCGGGCTGTTCGCATACCGGCGGTCGAAGTCGATCGACCATGCGGCGCCGCTCAGAATGGCGTCGTTGTCGGCGGCGGTCTGCTCCGGAGACTTCTCGTGCGCGACGCTCCCGAAAATGAGGCGGCTGTCGAAGCCCTCCGAAAAGTAGAGGACCGTCTTGCGGCCCTCGACGAGGTCGAGAGCGCGCGCAAGGTTCCCCATGTCCGACAGATGCCGGACGACGCGCGTCAGCATGTAGTCGTCCGCCACGCGCTGCCCCACGGCCGCCATGATCTTCTGCGTCGACTGAGCGTCGACCGCCAGCGTCTTGCTCGAGTACGCCTCCTGGACGACGAGGTGCGGGTCTCCCGGCTGCGAAAACGCGAAAGCGAGCGGGTCGCGGGCGCGGTCGATCTCCGTGGGAAGTCCGACCCGCCGCACTGCCGCCGCGATCTGCCGGCGGTCCGGGGTGAACGTGAGGTCGAGAGCCAGCCCGCTTTCCGCGGAGACGGTCGCGACGGCGGCGAAATCGTCCGGCGACATCCCGCTTTCGACGAAACGGATCGCCGCGTCGCGCGAGCGGGCGATCTCGTTGGGCGTGGCGAACGTGAAATCGAACAGGAAGAGAAAATGGCGGCGGCCCGCGGCGGGAAGGTCCGCGCCGCCCAGGACGGGAGTGTTGCGGTTCAGGGAGACGACGTCGACGGAGCTGATGCTCTGAGCGCGGCCGTCCACCTCCAGCTCGAAGTCGGGGATTCCGAGACCTCGGACCGGCTTGCCATCCCGCCCGATCACCTGGACCGGCACCTCCACGACGGAGACCCGGCTCGTCTCGTGGACGGCGCCGGGTTTCGGCTGCTCGGCGCGTCCACTCGCCGCCCGGACGAGGACGAGGAGACCGATGGCCGCCGTCACCGCCGGGCGGAAGCTCTTCAAGATCCGGCCCCGCTTTCCGCGAGCATGCGCCGGGCGCGCCGCAGGTCTTCCGCGAAGAGGCCCGGTGGCGCGGTCGCCACGAACTGCCGCAGCGCCTGCTGCCCGAGACCGACGTTCCCGCGCTCGAGAGCGATCGTCCCGAGATTCAGGAGCGCTTCGAACTGCTGAGAATCCAGTGAGACGGCGTGCTTCCAGGCTTCCAGCGCTTCGTCGTGCCGTCCCAGCCGTTCGAGCGCGACGCCGCGGCCGTTCCACGCACGAGGGAGCCGGTCGTTGATCGCGAATGCCTTGTCGAAGGCCGCGATCGCTTCTTCCGGCCGGCCCCGCTGGACCTCCGTCAACCCGATGTTCTGCCACGCCAGCGCGTTGGCCGGATCGGCCGAGAGCGCGCTCTCGAACGCCGCGATCGCTTCCGGCATGCGTCCCGCGGTCGCTCTCGCAATGCCGAGCGCGTTCAAGACGTCCGGGTTCCGGCTGCCCGCGAGCGGCTCGAGGATCGCGAGCGCCTCCTTCGATTTCCGCTGCGCGCTGTAGAGAAGCCCGAGCCGCGACGCCAGGATCTCGGTCATCAGACCTCGCCGGCGTGCGTCCTCGAGAGCCGCCGCCGCAAGGTCGTCGCGTCCCGTCTGACCGAGCAGGAACGAAAGGTACTCGTAGCCCATCGACATCGTGGGACGCGCGCGCACGACTCTTTTCGCCAGGAGAATCGCGTCCTCCATCTTTCCGTCGTGGTACAGAGAGACGACTCTCTGGAGATCCCGGTCGAGCGCCACGAGGTTCTTCGGGTCGTCTTCGGGTCCGTAGCGCGCTTTCGGCGATGCGCTTCCAGAGAGGTATCCGAGGCTTCGCAGGCGCGCGGCGGTCTCACGGGACTCCGACGAAGCCGCTGCCACGGCCCGAGTCCCCTCCAGCCGCGGCCTGAGCGACCGGACGAGGTCGAGCCGCTCTCCCACCAGGTTGCGCGACTCGGCGGGATCCGCGGAGAGGTCGTACAGCTCCGGAACAGGGAGCTCGATGAACTTCGCTCCTTTCCAGACGATGCCCCGAAGGGGAGCCCAGCCGCGGGTGAGAGAGGCATCCAGCGCCTCGAAGTAAGACGGCTCGTCCGACTCCCCCGCTCCGAGAAGCGAGCGGCCGGGCAGCGGTCCGGAAGCGGCCGCGCCTGCCGCGGACAGGATCGTCGGCGCGATGTCGACGTGGCGGGCAGACCCGCGCTTCGTGCCAGCGGACACGCCGTCTCCCCAGAGGAGCAGCGGGACGTGGAGCGTCGCCTCGTAGGCGAAGAGGCCGTGGGTGGTTTCGCCGTGCTCGCCGAGCGATTCGCCATGATCGGCGGTCATCACGAGGAGCTTCGGCCGCGAAGACGCGCGGACGTCCGCCAGAAGCGGCGCGAGCGCCTCGTCCACGCCGGCCACCTCGCCGAGGTACGGGGCGTCCGGATAAGCGGCGGCGACGGAAGGCGGCGGACGGTACGGCGAGTGGCAGTCGTAGAGGTGGACCCAGAGGAATCGCGGGCGGTCTCCCTGCGCGCCGAACCACTCCCGGGCGACGGCGACGACTTCGGAGGCGGAACGCTCGGCGACCGTGAAGTCGTATTCGTGGGCACCCTGCGGATACCGCTGGTCGTACAGGTCGAAATCGTGCGAGAGGCCGAACCGGCCGTCGAGCGGAAAGGCGCCGATCACGGCCGCGGTCGCATAGCCGCGCGCTTTGAGGATCGACGCCAGCGTGGGGATCTTCGGGTCGAGGCGGAACCCCTCGTTGTCCCGGACGCCGTGCTGGTACGGATAAAGGCCCGTGAGGATGTTCACGTGCGACGGAAGCGTCATCACGTTGTGGGCGTGCGCGGCCGTGAAGACCGTGCCCTCGGCGGCGAGGCGGTCGAGGTTGGGCGTACGGACCCGCGTGTTCCCCGCATACCCGAGGGAGTCCGCTCGCAACGTGTCGATCGTGATGAGGATCACGTCTCTTCGGGAGTCGGAGGGGGCGCTCGAGGCGGATGTCTGCGCGCTTCGGCGCGCCGGGCAAGCCGCGGCCAGAAACGCGAAGAGCCCGATCGCAATCAGGGCTCGTGAAGGGATGCGAACGTTGTCTGGGAGAGCGCGGGTCATGCTCACCGGGGAGTTTCCTGGGAACCGGAGTCTACTGCGAGTAACGAGACGCGGCGACGAAACGGATCGGCCACTCGGCCCGCCGGGAGCGGATGCCCCCGGCGGACGCGGGTGGACGCGAATGGAATCAGAAGCTCAGACGGGCTCCGAAACGAACCGCGCGGGCGTTCTGGACTTCGGCGATCTGGCCGAAGGTCCCCGTGCAGGGATTCGTGGCGGAACAGGGCTGATCCGGGTGCGGAGCCTGGTTGGACGCATCCCCCTGCCGCTGCAGGATCGTGTTGCTGTTCAGGAGATTGAAGAGGTCGACCGAGAGCGTCAGGTCGGCGCGCTGGAAGAGCGGCACGATCTTCTCGAGCCGCAGGTCGAGCTGATAGACGTTCTTCAGGCGATAGTCCTCGGGAGAACCGAGAAGAACCGTGCGCACGCCCTCTCCGTTGCCCGTGTCGATCGCCACGAACGCGGGATTCAGGTACCCCTGCCGTCCGAAGAAATTCGCCGCGAGCGCGAAGTTGAGCGGGAGCTGATAGAGGCCGCTGACGTTGAAGCTCCAGTGCGAGTTGATGAACACGTTGGTGAACCCGCCGCTTCCGAGCGACTGGTTGTAGACCTGTCCGCTCGCGCAGCTCGGGCCGGTGCTGAAGGGAAGCGGGTTGCCGAGGTTGTAGAAGAGGTCCTGCGCGAGGCGCTGGTTCGTCGGGTCGACGCAGGCCGTCGCGGGGTTCTTGATGTCCTGCTTCCAGTCGTTGTACGCGAAGGACCCGTGCATCATCCACCGGTCGCTCAGGCGCTTCGTCGCCTGCAGCGTGACGCCGTAGTAGTTCTGGCTGTAGTCCGGACGGTTGGTGATGAACTCGCCGCCGGTGAAGGAAGCGGGCAGCGCACTGCCGTAGATGTTGCCCGTGAAGCCGACGACGTTTCCGTTGATGTCGTAGCCGGGGACGTGCGTGTCCACGATGTCGCGGTAGTCCGCCGCCGAAACGCCGATCCAGGGCGAGTAGAGCAGCTTGGTGCGGTGGCGGTACGTGCCCGTCACGCCGATGCCGAAGTCCGCCAGGAGCTGATGCTCGACGCCGAACTGGATCTCGTCCGTCAGAGGAGCCTTCAGGTTCGGGTCGATCTGGTTGGCGGAGAAGAGAGCGTTGGGGTTCGCCGGATCGAAGCCGCCGAGCGCCTGGATCGTCGCCCCGATCTCGTTGCGCTGCACGGTGTGGTCGTGGTTGAGGTCATTCCATACGACCCGGAGGCCGCCCAGGCCGCCGCCGCCCGCCGGGTTGTCCCAGGAGACGACGCTGCCTCCGAGCTGATCCGCGTAGCGAGCGTAAGAGGCGCGAAGCAGAGTGCGCTTTTCGGCGCCCAGA
>DASQJK010000168.1:0-7010 GCA_035631095.1 Thermoanaerobaculia bacterium | reverse complement strand
CTAGCGGGAAGAGCTGAGAGCGTCCGTCGCTCCTCCCGGCGCCGGATGGGCGACCCTCGCGCGGTCTAGACCCCGATGGGGTGCCAGGTCGTCTTGGTCTCGGTGAACGCTTCGATGAAGTCGAGGCCCTGCGACGCGGACTCGCTCCACTCGCGGGCGGGATAGCGGCGCACCCGCTTGACGTTCACCGCCGCGTCCTCGCCGATCGTCTTCGACAGCGCGGCGTCCCCCGCGGCGTCGGCGATCGCGTTGACGTCCATGTGGCGCGCCAGGTGCGGCACGAGCTCCGACTTGCGGCCTGAGATCAGGTTCGCGATGCCCCCCGGCAGGTCCGACGTGGCGAGGACCTCGGCGAGCTCGAGGGAAGCGAGCGGCCGCAACTCGGACACGAGCGCGACGGCGGCGTTCCCCGAGACGAGCACCGGCGCGAGGAGCGAGACGAGTCCGAGCAGGTCGGGGGACTCCGGAGCGACGATCCCCACCACGCCCATCGGCTCGGGGACGGAGAAGTCGAAGTAGGAAGAGGCGACCGGGTTGACCGTCCCGAGCAGCGCCGTGAACTTGTCCGACCACCCGGCGTAGTGGACGAGGCGGTCGATGGACGCCCGGACCTCGGCCTTCGCGCGGGCGGCCGTCGCGCCGCTTCCTTCCCGCAGCAGCCGCTCGAACCCCGCGGCGCGGCTTTCGAGCATCTCCGCCATCCGGTAGAGGATTTGCCCCTTCAGGTACGCGGACTTCGAAGCCCAGCCGGGCTGCGCGGCCCGCGCCTTGCGGACGGCTTCCCGCAGGTCTTTCCGCGATCCGCGCGAGACATTCGCCAGGAACTTGCCGTTGCGGCCTTCGATCGGTTCTGCGCGGCCCGACTCCGTGCGAACGAACTCGCCGCCGATGTAGAGCTTGTAGGTTTTTCTGACGTCGAGCGTCATGAAAGCTCCACATATGCGCGGAGCCCATGCACGCCACCCTCGCGGCCGAAGCCGGACTCCTTGTAGCCGCCGAACGGCGACGCCGGGTCGAACTTGTTGAACGTGTTCGCCCACACGACGCCCGCCCGCATCTTCGCGGTCATCCGGAAGATCTTCGAGCCCTTGTCCGTCCACACACCGGCGGAGAGCCCGTAGGGAATGTTGTTCGCCTTCTCGACGGCCTCGTCCGGAGTTCGGAAAGTCATGATCGAGAGGACGGGCCCGAAGATCTCCTCGCGCGCGATGCGGTGCGACTGCGCGACTTCCGTAAAGAACGTCGGCGGGAAGAAGAACCCTTTCTCGGGGACCGCGCACGAGGACTGGTGCATGCGCG
Source organism: Thermoanaerobaculia bacterium (assembly GCA_035631095.1). Taxonomy (GTDB): domain Bacteria; phylum Acidobacteriota; class Thermoanaerobaculia; order UBA5066; family Gp7-AA6; genus JALYUA01. The sequence continues at coordinate 5,711 of DASQJK010000168.1, read as the reverse complement.
CGCCTTCTTCGACTCCGCACGCGACGAGCTCGCGGATCTTGTCGAGCTGCATCCGCGAGTTGATGGCACCGACGTCCGTGTTCTTGTCCAGCGGGTCGCCGAGGCGCAGCGTTTCGACGCGCAAAGCGAGCTTGCGGATCAGGGTCTCGGCGATCGACTCCTGGACGAGCAGCCGCGAGCCGGCGCAGCACACGTGCCCCTGGTTGAAGTAGATCCCGTTGACGATTCCCTCGACGGCCTGGTCGAGCGCCGCGTCCTCGAACACGATGTTCGCCGCTTTCCCGCCGAGCTCGAGGGTGAGCCGCTTGTCGGTTCCGGCGAGCGCTCGCTGGATGATCTTGCCCACCTCGGTCGAGCCGGTGAACGCGATCTTCCTTACGCGCGGATGGTTGACGAGGTGCGCGCCCGTCTCGCCGGCGCCCGGGACGATGTTCACGACTCCGGGAGGAAGGTCGGCTTCCTGGCAGATCTTCGCCAGCGCCAGCGAAGTGAGCGGTGTCGTCTCGGCCGGCTTGAGCACCACCGTGTTTCCCGCGGCGAGAGCCGGGGCGATCTTCCACGCGGCCATCAAGAGCGGGAAGTTCCACGGGATGATCTGGCCGCAAACGCCGATCGAGGAGACCTTGTGACGGGGGAAGGCCCACTCGAGCTTGTCCGCCCAGCCTGCGTGGTAGAAGAAGTGCGCGATCGCGAGCGGGACATCGACGTCGCGGGATTCCTTGATCGGCTTGCCGCCGTTCATCGTCTCGAGCACGGCGAGCTCGCGCGACTTCTCCTGCATGAGCCGCGCGATGCGATACACGTACTTGCCACGCTCGGCGGGGGCGAGCTTCGACCAGCGCCGCCGGTGCGCTTCTTCCGCGGCGCGGACCGCCGCGTCGACGTCGGCGGCTCCGGCTTCGGCCACCTCGGCGAGCACTTCTTCCGTCGCGGGGTTGATCGTCTCGAACGTCTTCCCTGATCGCGCCGGCACGAACTTTCCGTCGATGAAGAGCCCGTAGCGTTTTTCCAGCCGGACGATGTCGCGCGACTCGGGCGCCGGGGAGTAGTCCCAGGCATTGCCGAACTCGATCGCGGGCCGTTCCCGCTCTATCCTCGCGCGTGCGGCGCCGCGCGCTTCCTCTTTGACGGTGGTACTCATCCCGGTTAGTCCTTCGTGAAGTAGTCCTCGCTCTGATACCGCCCGCTCGATTCCTTGACGAGCTGCATCAGGAGATCATTGGCCAGAGTCGACGCTCCGATCCGGAACAGGTCCGGAGTCAGCCAGGCGTCCCCGAGCGTCTCCTTGACGAGGACGAGGAGGTGCAGCGCCTGCTTCGACGTCTTGATCCCGCCCGCGGGCTTCATTCCGACGCGGCGCCCCGTTTCGAGGTAGTAGTCGCGGATCGCCTCGAGCATCACGAGCACGACCGAGGGGGTCGCGGCAGGGTTGATCTTTCCCGTCGACGTCTTGATGAAGTCCGCGCCCGAGGCCATCGCGAGGTCGGACGCCTTTCGGACATTGTCGTAGGTCTCGAGCTCTCCCGTCTCGAGGATCACCTTGAGGTGCGCCGGCCCGCAGGCCTCCTTCACGGTGACGATCTCGTCGGCGACCTTGCTGTACTCGCCGGAGAGAAACGCGCCGCGGTCGATCACCATGTCGATCTCGTCCGCGCCCATGTCGACCGCGCGCCGGGTGTCTTCGACCTTCACCGACAGAGGCACGAGGCCGGCGGGGAAGCCGGTCGCGACCGACGCGACCTTGACCGAGCTGCCCGCGAGCGCCATGCGGGCGACGGGCACGAGGTTCGGGTAAACGCAGACGGCGGCGACGGAGGGCACCGTGGGGTCTTCCGGCATCGGTCGCACGGCCTTGCGGCAGAGCTGCCGCACCTTGCCATCGGAGTCCTTGCCCTCGAGCGTCGTGAGGTCGAGCATGGAGATGGCGAGGCGGATCCCCGCGCGTTTTGCGTCTTTCTTGATCGACCTTTTGGCGAGCGAGGCGGCCCGTTCCTCGATGCCGACTTGATCGACCGGGCGGTCGTAGATGACCTGGGCGGAAGTGCTCATGGGAACGCTGATTATAGGTCGCGGATCCGACCGAGGACCGCTGCGCCGGATCGAATCATCGGAGCCCGATTACCCGTTCGGAATCCCCCACAAATCCTTCACGGCGGGATGGTCCCACGCCACCCGGAACTCGTCCGGATCCGCGGGGTTGAAGGTCTCGGTGACGAGGTACAGCAAGGCGCACGGGTTCGTCAGGGGACGGTATCCGTGCGCGACGCCGGGAGGAATCCGCACGAGGAGGTCCTGGCCGTCGCCCGCGACGAGCGTCTGCGTCTGCCCGAACGTCGGGGAGCTCTTCCGGATGTCGTAGAGGACGATCTTGGCCTTCGAGGGGGGAGGAAAGAACCAGATGTCGTCCTGCCTCAGGTGGTAGTGCAGCCCCTTGATGTGCCCTTCCGCGTTGACGACGGAAAAGTTCATCTGCGCCGGAGCGGGCGCCCCGCCGAAGAAGTCGGCGAGCGCCCTCGCCTCCGGATGATCTGCGCCCGTCCGGAAGATTTCCAGGAAGAACCCGCGGTCGTCCGTGAATCGGGACAGCTTGAGAGTGCGGACGCCGTCGATCGCGGGCCGCCGAAGATAGGTCTTCGGCGGCGCGCGAAACTCTTCCGCGATGTCTTCGGATCTCACTCCTACTTCGCCGCCACCTTCGGGGCTTCCTTCACGTCGCCCTTCGCCGTCCAGGCGATCGTGAACCCGTTGCGCTTCTCGTAGTTGAATTTGTGCTCGCCGTCGAAGTGGTGCGTTCCGTAGGCGAGGTTGAAGCCGTCGTTCGAGCTCGAGAACCAGTACTGCAGGTTCTTGACGGCGGTCGCGGACGTCTTGTCGGGGCCGACAGTCTTGTCGAGGCGCACGGAAGCGATGCCGCTGCCGAGCTTCGCCTCGGCGACCTTCGGCCCGTCCTGGAACGAGATCGAGTCCTCGCGAGTGCTCATGGTGCCCCACTTGACGGGGAATACGTGATCGAGGACGGCGCCGATCGCCTTGCGCTGCTCGGGGGACGAGCTCTTGTCGAAGGTCACGACGGCCCAGTTCGTCGGCATCCCGGGCCCGGGCTTTTTGTGCCACTCCCCGCCGAGGTCGAGCGAAACCCAGACCTTCTGGTCGGAGAGGTCGACGTTCCCGTAGTGACTTCCTTTGCGGAACCTGTAGACGTTGTTCGCCTCGCACATGTGCTCGTCGGCGGAGGCGCCGAAGTAGCACGAGCAGAAGAGCGGGCAGGAGCACGCTTCGATGGTGTCCGCGGTGACTTCGAAGGTCCGGCCGCGGTCCGGCGAGGCCGCGAGAAGGATGGCGGCCCCCAGGACGGCGGCAACCACGGCGACGGGTTTCTTCATGAGCTCCTCCTTGATCGAATTAAGAAGCGGGGATTGTCCCCCCTTCTACTCCTCCCGGGCCCGGAAGGCAAAGGCCGGACGCGAACCCCGGAGGTGCTACCCTTTGCGGGCCGCGGAGGTCCGACCATGAAGAGAGTGCTCGCATCGTTCCTGCTGCTCGCCGCCACCGCCGCCGCCACCGGCCAGACCCGGCCCGGTGATCCCCGCGAGCGGAACTTCAAGTTCTTCGCCGACGGGGTCCAGATCGGCGGGGTGGTCGGTTACCGGATCGATTTTGCCCGGATTCCGATCAACGTGACCGACCAGCGCCGCCTCGGGATCGCCTATGCGCCCGACCAGCGGAGGCTCGTGATCACCGTGACACAGAAGGGTTTGAGCCAGCTCCAGGACTGGTTAAACGGCGCGACGGACACCGCTTCACCCTCGGCCAAGCTCGTCGCGATCGAAGCTCGGAGCAACTCGGACGAGCTCCTCGCGAAGTGGGAGCTCACCGCGGTCATGCCGAGCACCTTCTCGTCGGCCGCGGCTGGAACGATTGACGAGGTCGATTCGACCGTGGAGTTCGTCTTCGACCGGCTGAGGCTGACGGCGGCGAATCCGAAGTAATTGTCAGCTGTCAGCTATCAGCTGAGAGCTCCTCAGTGTTCCTTTTCCAGCGCCCGGATGGCCTCGAGAAACCCGTGGGGCGGGCGCTCGAACCGCGCTCCGAATCCCGAATGGCCGTCCGGGGCTTTCTGCGTGTGGACGACGCTTGCCCGCACGCGGAAACTCTTCGGGTTGCCGGGAAGGGCGAAGATCAGGTCGACGAATTCGCCGAGCGCCGGAAAGCGCGGTGCGGCCACGTACATGCCGTTCAGGTTCACGACTTCGACGTAGCCCGTGAGCTGCTCCTCCGCCCACTTCATGACGGCAGGCGAGCTCACCGGGATCCTCGGCGACGCGCGCTGCTCGGCCGGCCTTCGGGCCATGTGTTCGATTCCTCCATTCTCGAGCCAGCCGTGGGAGCCATTGGATTTTAGCAGGCGAGCCGGGGCGCCGTTCAACTCCGTCTCGCGGCTCACAGGCGCCCGTCTCGAAATACCGGCAGGAGAGTCTTTTCGAGCTTCTTGAAAAGACGCGCCGTAGCCTCGACGTCGCGCCGGCAGTACAACGCGATTTCGCGGAGACGGCCCGCCCGGTAATACGGACCCACCGAAAATCCATCCATGCCGTGCTCCTTGGGGCTTTCGATGCCGAATGCCTTGCACGCGAAGTCGAGGTTCCACTTGCGCGCCGCGCCGAAAAAACTGATCACGTCCAGAAGGTCCGTGTGAGGCTTGAGAGCGTAACGGTATCCCACGAGGTTCTTGGTCACCGAAATTCCGAGAGCCGCGCTCCGCAGCATCAGGAACGGTCCGTCGAACGAGCGGCCGTTGAAGGTCACGAAGCGGTGAAAGCGCGCGATCGCCTTCCAGAACTCGGCGAGAAAGACGGGCTCGCGATCTCCGACGAACGTGAAGAGCCCGTCGCTCGAGGTCTCCTCGAGCCGGCCGTCGTTCTTCTCGTACCAGACCTTGCCGCGTCCGGAATCCGGGTTGACCATCGCGAGCACGACGATCCGTCCCGTGAGCGGCCACAACGAGAGCATCTCGGGAAGCTTCTGCCGCTCTTCTTCCGTCCGGCAGTTCTTCGCGAGGTATGTTCGTTGCGCGTCGTCGAGCGACTCCCAGTCCGCGGCAACGGTTTCGATGTCGAAGACGACGCTCGCCACTTTGCTATTGTGTAACAGCACCAGGATGAAACGCTTCGTTCTCCTATTCGCCGCGGCCGTCGCGCTGGTGTCCGCGTGCGCCCGCAAGCCGGCCGCCGTCGCGCCCGCGAACGACACGCTGACACGGCATCTCATCGGCGATCCGGCGACCCTCGATCCGATCGTGACCTCCGAAGAGCTCGGCTTGCGCGTCGAGGAGATGATCTTTCGTCCCCTCATCGGCATAGACAAGACGCGGCGTTTCGTCCCCGCGCTCGCGAAGTCGTGGGCCGCTTCGTCCGACGGGCTCGCTTACGATTTCCGGCTCGACCCGAAGGCGCGGTGGGAGGACGGAACTCCGGTGACTTCGGCGGACGCCGCGTTCACGATCGAGCGCGTGCGCGACCCGAAGGTCGCCGCCGTCACCTGGCGAGCGGGGTTCGACGACCTGCGCTCGGTCGAAACCCCTGACGTCTCCACTCTCATCGTTCGCTTTTCCAAGCCGTACGCGCAGCGTCTGTTCGCATTTACGCTTCCGATCGTCTCGGCGGCCGCTTACGCCCGGGCTGGAGCGTCGCCCGCGCGCCAACCGGTCGGAA